>JBHLRT010000287.1:0-3844 GCA_048882305.1 Candidatus Thorarchaeota archaeon | reverse complement strand
GTTTCTCGAGGTATTCCTCGAGAGTCTGGATAAGTTTGGCCAGTTATATGGTCCAAAAAGACAGAATGGTGTTTTGTCATATGACCGTCTTGAGAATATATCAGAATTGGTCATTTCAGATGAATATCCCATGATTCCAATCAAGAAGCTATTTCATCCGATGAAATTCACTATGATGCATTTCAATGAGAAAGGATTCTATCCAGACTATTCTGTAATCGAGAAGAGAGTTGTGTTGGGGATTCACCCGTGTGAGATTCATAGTCTTCTTAGACTGGATGATGTATTTCTTAGAGACCCAGTAGATCCATATTATGCTGCCTTGAGGGAGAACACCGCAATCATTGGATTCTCTTGTTTACCACTGGAGAATCATCTGTGTCATTCCACAGACACGGACATTGTGAGTGAGGGATTTGATCTTTTCTTTGTGAAATTGGATGGGTTCTATCTTGTATGGGTAGGATCTAGTTTAGGCTATGATATGATTCACGAGAGGGAGGAGTTCTTTGATGAAGATGTGACACATGATGATATCCAGATGTATGTAAAATGGCGTCAAAAAAGGAACAAGATGTTCAAGAAGAGCTTTGAGTTCGATAGTATGCCAGACCTCATGGAGCTGAGTCACGATAGTGAAATCTGGGATCGCTTTGCGGACAAATGTCTTTCATGTGGCCAATGTTCAATGGTATGTCCTACTTGCAACTGTTTCAATGTGACAGATGTCTTTGATGTAACTAATGAAAACATTGGACGCCGGGATAGATTTTGGGATAGTTGCATGTTTGTTGACTATAGTCTTGTGGCTGGAGGACATAATTTTCGGGCATCTCGTGCAGATCGTCTTAGGTTGTGGTACGGTCATAAGCTAAAGACATTTGGCGTTGATTATGGTCGTCCAGGATGTATCGGTTGTGGGCGTTGTGTAGACACCTGTCCAGTGGACATCAACGTACTCACAATCTCCGAAGCGTTGACAACCAAGGAGGTGCTAAACCAATGACTGTTGTTGACACTATCGAGAATCCTTTCAAACCTAAAGCGGCAAGGATTGTAAGGCAATATGACCTGATTAAGGATCATAGATTTTTCCAAATCAGACACATTGACATGAGGAAGGCAATGTCATTTACCTACAATCCAGGCCAATTCATTATGATGTCAATTCCTGGAGTAGGAGAATCACCATTTTCGATTTCATCCACGCCAAGTCGTCCGGGTATTCTTGAACTTGGTGTGAGAAAAGTTGGGAAACTGACTAAAGCCCTATTCCAGAAACGAGATAATGATGTAGTATACATTCGTGGACCGTATGGAAATGGATTCAAGCTGAATCAAATGGTGGGCAAGGATCTTATCATCGTTGCTGGAGGTCTTGGAGTAATACCACTGCGTTCTATCCTTTATTACGCACTTGATAATCGAGACATGTTCAACAGAATCTTCTTCTTATACGGAGCAAGAAGTCCTGACGAATTCCTATTCAGAAGAGAGTTCTTCCAAATAAAAGAACGAGAGGACATTGATTGCATATATACAGTGGACAAACCAGACAAGGATTGGACTGATAACGTGGGTGTTGTGACTAAGCTTTTCAAAAATCTCCCGAAGATTGACCCCCGAGAAACTAATGCAGTTGTTGTTGGGCCTCCTGTCATGTATAAGTTTGTAATTGATGAGTTTTTGAAACTCAAAATACCAAAGAACCAGATTCAGCTTTCTCTTGAAAGACGAATGAAATGTGGAATTGGAAAATGCGGGCATTGTGCCATAGAGCATCTATACACCTGCATGGACGGTCCCGTATTCACGTATTGGGATACATTACACTTCAAGGAGTTGATCTAAGATGGCAGAGGTGGAAAAGCCAAAGATTGGCATCTATGGATTCACTGGCTGCGCAGGAGACCAGCTCCTGATTATCCATACAGAGGACGAGATTCTCAATCTGTTTGGGGCGGTTAACATCCAGTCATTTGTGATGGCTTCAAGCAATCCAATCGAGGGAGATCTAGATGTTGCTTTTGTGGAAGGAAGCGTTAGTACAGAACAAGAAAAAGAACATCTCCATGAGATTAGAAAACGCGCACAGATCTTAGTTGCTATTGGCAATTGTGCTGTAAATGGCGGTCCTCAAGCTATGTATACAGATGATGGAGGATATGAAAAACGACTGAAGAAGGTCTACGGTGATGACATCAAATTCATGACGAAACCATTGGAAGCCAAACCTATTGATGCATTTGTTGATGTGGATTACTATCTTCCGGGATGCCCAATTAGTCAACCTCAAACCTTCGCATTGATTTCTCGCCTTATTCATGGAGTGTCTCCTGAACCGTATCCTCATCCAGTATGTCATGAGTGTAAGCTAAATGAGAATCATTGTCTACTTCTTGACAAGAAATTCTGCATCGGACCTCTCACTTTGGGAGGCTGCGGTTCGGCTTGTCCTAGTCATGGACTTCCATGTGTGGGTTGTTGGGGACCAAATGAGGATGGGAACTTCAATCAGCATATGAAACTCCTTGAGAGTTTTGGACTGACTAAAGATGAGATTCTAAGGCGAATCAGAGGTTTCGGTGGGGCAAAGATAATCAAATTCATTGAGAAAGGAGGAAGATAGAATGCCTGACAAGAAGAACATCACTATTGAACCATTAGCTAGAGTTGAAGGTCATGGTGGAATTAAAGTCGAGATAAAGGACAATAAGATAAACAATGTCGAAGTTCGAATCCTCGAGGGACCTCGTCTCTTTGAGGAACTTGTGGTAGGCAAAACACCTCAAGAGGATCTTAGTATCGTTCCAAGAATTTGCGCTATCTGTAACCTTTCTCACAAATACGCAGCTCTCAGAGGGCTCGAGAAAGCCATTGGGGTCAATATCGATCCTACTACTCATCTCTACAGAGAACTCATGCATCATGGGGAGATGATTGAGAGTCACAGCCTTCATATCTACTTCCTAGCACTGCCTGATTTTCTGGGATATGACAATGCTGTTGCAATGGCTGACAAATACAGTGACACCGTTGTCAAGGCCTTGAAATTGAAGAAATTTGGAAACAAGATAATGCGAATGATGGGAGGTCGTATGATTCATGGGGAAAATCCAATCATTGGGGGATTTGGTAAATTACCATCAAAGGAAACCCTGATAGAAATCAAAGATGAGGCTAATGAACTCCTTGACTTTGCAGTTGAAACAATCGACCTTCTTGCTAGCCTAGATATACCAGACCATATGGAACGTGATACTCAATTCTTATGCTGTATGCCGTCTGGGGAAGAGTATGGCTATCACGGTGACAACTTCATTTCTTCTGATGGAAAAGTGCATCCTGTCGAGAATTACAAGAGCATCATAAGAGAACGTGTCGTGAGTCACAGCTTTGCAAAGCGAAGTCAGTATGAGGGCAAGTCATTCACTGTTGGAGCTCTAGCACGCGTTCTACTACTTGGGGATCGTTTGAAGGGCAAAGCTAAGGAAGCATATGACAAACTTGTGAATGAACGATGGCATCGAAATCCTTTGTTCAATAACCATGCGCAGGCTATTGAGCAGGTATTTTCTCTAGAAGCTATCATAGAAATCGTCGATAAGATTCTCAACAGTGACAGTGCAATAGTTGCAAAACCAACAAAGGAAACCGGTATTGGTACTGGGGCTGTTGAGGCACCACGAGGTACATTGATTCATCACTATGAAGTAAAGGATGGAAAAATCACTGCAGCAGATTTCATCACTCCAACAGCAATGTTCCTTGATGATATCGAGGCATTCATCCGGACTAGTGGCGAACAACTACTTGCGCAAAACAAAGTGGATAATATAGAGCT
>JBHLRT010000286.1:0-3854 GCA_048882305.1 Candidatus Thorarchaeota archaeon | reverse complement strand
GCCATAATCATATCCACGATGAGCCATTATCTTCTGAAGACGAACAAAGTCAATGAAGAATATCATGTGAACCGGAGCAGTTGGATAGACTCCAATCCCCGCCTCTTTCATCCTTTCGCGATTTCGCGTGTAAATCACAGAGCAGAGTTGAGCTGCGAATGGAGCTCTAAAGCCAGCTCTCAATATTTGAAAGAGGATATCATCATCAACTGGTTTCTCTAGATACCGTCGAATTGACCTTCTATTATGAATGGTTTTCAGAACGAAGTTATCAGTCATATCCAATTGATATGTGTTCCAGCACTTGAGGTTTACGAAATCAAATGCGATACTCAAAGCAAAAGTTTCTGTTTTACATTCATCGTGACTCTGCCGCCTTCGTTTTCCAACATTCTGATCCATTCCTTAGTTCTTCTCGGTAATGAAGAGAACTTGTTCCTAGTAATGTTCAAACCTCTAAGAGCAGTGAGTTGAATGATGGATTCAGGAAGAGATTGGAGATTGTTTCCTTCCAGTCGTAGACTTTCGAGATTTCTTAATCTTCCAATGTTGTCTGGGAGAGTCGATAGTTGGTTATCATGAAGCGAGAGTTCTCTCAAGGTCACAATGTCACAAATAGAGTCCGGCAAGGTGTTCAGATTATTCTTATGCGCTGATAGTCGAGTCAGATTGGACATTTCCCCAATAGATTCAGGCAATGTTTCAAGTTTATTGATGAAAATCGCAAGGTCCCAACAATTCTCCAATTCGCCTATTGATTCGGGGAGTTTTTCTAATTTCACATCCATAAGACCCAAACGCTTCAAATTCTTTAGGTCCCCGATTGCTTCTGGTAATGCACCAATGAAGTTTCTAGAAAGATCTGCTCTCTCAAGAATTTTCAATTGAGCTATAGAATCTGGTATTGCGGTAATCTGATTATTAAACACGTCCAAATCCAGAAGTCTTGGCAGCTCGCACACGCATTCTGGTATTGTCGTTAGTTTGTTATCTCTGAGATATAATATCTTGAGGTACTCTAGATTCATCACGGATTCCGGTAGCGTTGATAGATTCTTCCCTCTCAAACTTAAAGCAACAACATGATCCTCCTCTTGCATAAAACCAAAACTGTAGAGTCCAGTTGTTCCGCTTTTGATACTTCGCAGTTTGGGTATTTTCTCTCCAACTGTGTTTTCTAAGCTTCTGAGAGTTTGAGTTTCAAATTTACGGAGTGGAATCTCCAATCATTATATCCTCCTGTAATGTGGATATATCATGTACATTGCTCTGACATGTTAGAAAAGGACTGTGTTCTAAGTAAGATTGACTCTGAAATGATTACACCATTCCTACTCTCTTCTTCTCCAAAGAACCACGACAATCCCGATAACCAAGACTGCTCCTCCACCAACAATCACGATATTGGAATTAGCAGATAATGCGGACTCATGAGGGACCAAAGCTGCGAGGATTTCACCTGCTGCTGTCCATGCATCAGCAATCACAAACAAATATCCAGCAATCTCTTCCAACTCTTCAGAGAACTCAGATATTGCTTCATTGAGGTTGTGTGAGGTCTCAAAACTGTCAGCCATTCCGAAGAAAGTGTTGTATAGAATGGTGTTGCGTGATTTGATGGTTATTCCACTTGTAACAGACTCATTACTACTGAGAGTTTCCATAAACGGGAGAGCTTTCGATGCTTCCTCTAAGAACTCTTGAAGGTTATATGAAGGTAATAATTCTGGCAATGAATCGAGTGAGCCGCGAAATGCCATGTATTGCATTGTCATCATAGTTTCCAGATTATGTCCTAGCATTCTGATTGCTGTTGGCTTATCCACTTCAAGATAATATGTGCAGTAGTCATGTATTGCATTGGAAGTCAAATCAAGACCCATTCCCCTAAATGCATCCGCTCCTGTGCTCAGGTAGAAGTAGTTCTCAAGTCCTTCGAAATAGGATGTACGATTTCCAATCAGTCTTTGTGAAATATAAGCAACTAGTCGCTCCTCGAAGTTTGCAGCAGGTCCTGTTCCATTCGCTAGTCTAAATGTTACATAACCTCCACTTCGCCATGCGTTATCAAGCATAGCATAGGACATGGTGTAATTCCATCGACCATCAACAGGGAAACCGGTATATGGTTCTATCAATCCCACACCTGGATCATGTACTCTAACTGTTTGGCTTGTGTCATTGTATCCAACTATAACAATAGCATGCCCTACTCCACCCGGCTTCAAAGGCCCTATATAGTTTCTAATAATATCCCAATCCACAGGAGGAAGATAGAAGGTATCTACATTGATTGCCAATGGATAACCAGCATCGATTGAATCACGTAGGACTCCTATGGGAGTGAGTTCAGCATTATTTGCATAGTCAGTGAAGTTCGATTCCCAATAAGCTAGTATCTGCTTTGCACTCCACCCAAACTCTGTACTTGAATCCAGATAGATCTCCATCTCCACGCCTTGCAGTTCAGTGAAGAATTCTAACCATGGTATCTGACGAATCAAAACACCGGGGAGAAAGGTCATAGATTCATCGACACTCATTGACATTATTGAGAATCCCGTCCCTGAAGAGGCTAGAATATCATATAGACTAAGATTTCTACCCATACTTTGAAGGACCATAGATAGCGAGGATGGTAAACAGAATCCATTTACTTCCTGCCATACATAGGGTACTCCATCAACCTGTTCACCCGGTATGAATCCAGAATGAAGGGAAGGTATTTCTGAACCAGTCTTGGTTCCTATAGGCATTGAAGCCATTGAGATTAGAACGACAATGAAGATGGTTGAATGCAGTTTCGTAATCCGCATATTTCAACCCACCTCCGAAGTATTCAATCTTATCATACCAATCATCAGAACAACGAGTCCTACAATTGGCGTTGGAATGCTGGATACAATCAAAGCACCAGCAAAGAGACCTTGATGTATAGCGATTAGAACTCCTTGTATAATCGATATCACCACGCATACCATCATGATAATGATGGTTCCAATTTGATTGATAATGAATGCACCACTAGATGTGTCTTCATAAGATGGATTCACAGCGGTTATCCCAACACCTACGAATATTCCTCCTAGTACGATGGAGTATACAAACAACCCCACAATAAGAATCTCATATATTGTGAAGTGGATCAAGTAACCTGCAAAGAAAGCTGGGAAAAGAGCATAGGGCAAACCTATCATCATATAGGAAAGCACCCTTGCGACAATGAACCTCGGAACTCCCATTGGTGCACTCTTTAGAATCCAAAGCTGGTCTTTACTGTCAAGTAATCCAACTCCTCCGAAGATGATACCTGAAAAGATGCCTAACATCATCCCCAACATCAATGATATCATAACGGGAACAAAGATTGGATCATCAATTGTTGTAGCAAAAGGACCAAAAGCAATGAGTAATGGTACTAGAAATGCCAAGAAGAGACCATATGATAGCTTAGCAATATTCTGAAGCTTCCTCGAATAATCTTTGAATGATGTAACAACAACTACGCCAAATCTTCTACCGAAAAGTCGACGAACCCCCCGGATGAAGACGTTATCACGTCCAGCTCTCGCAACTTTCTGACTTCCTGGACTTGCTCCATATGCAAACAGTCGGTCTGCGCTTTTGAAACCAACTACAAGAACCACGACTGAGAATACACATAATATCAGAAGGTCGACTATCGGGTTTACTGCGAACCAATAGGTTTGAAGGTTCATAATTGAGGATGGTCTTAGCGAACTGGTATGCATTGCTATCCATGTGAGAATATCTGCACTCCACGTTGATGGAAGTATCATCGATACATCAAGATTCAGTAATGAAACAACGCTGTCCATCCAATACATTGAGCC
>JBHLRT010000285.1:0-3867 GCA_048882305.1 Candidatus Thorarchaeota archaeon | reverse complement strand
ACGATGGGAGGATGAATGAGCAGAATATCGATGGACATCGATTCAGCATCACAAACCACGTCCTGTGGGCGTGGGCATTTTCTCATGGCTAGGCCGTGAAACGCCCCGCCAAAAGGTCAAGAATCCGAAATCCGAATCTCGAGAGCCGAGACAAATTCAAAGCTCGAATGTTCCAATGACCGAAACAGGCCAAAGATTTCAAACGCTTCAAAGCGAATATCCCTCGATCGGGTTTTTGACATTTGGATTCCTATCTGGAGAGACTTTCGTTTTTCTCCAGTTCTCAAATTCAGGAGTGCTTTCGCTCTTTCCAGAGTCCCTGAAAAAACTCTAACAGCAGCCACAGTTGATGCATGCCGATCAGGTTGCACCTCACCAATCATACATATGCAAGGACCACTTGCACTGCATCCTAGAAGATTCTTTCCTATGTTAGAATCAACGTTTCCTTCCCAGAAAAGTGGAATGCGGTATTTTTGTGCTGTTATAGGGTTAGGAATAGTTCTAACAATGGAGTCTAGAACCACTTGGGCAACAGGATACTTTGATGCAAGTTCTTTTCTCTTCTCCAATTTGTAAATTTCTTCTATTTCCTCTAGTATGGTGAGAAATGCATTTGCCAAGTCAGTTGGATGTTCACTTCCTCCTGTACGATTTTTGAGAGTAGCAATATCTATTCCCCATTTATCGATGGCCGATCCTATAGTAAGAGATCCTTTGTTGAAAGAAACCTCCCACTCTTCAAGTCTATCATCATCGAGATACTTGCCTAACATGGCATTGAATTCTCGAACGACTTTGTTGATCTCTTCGGCAGTCCTTTTTCCACTCAGTCGTCTCTCCCTGAACAACCGATCTATCTTATTGACAAAAAGAACTGGCTTCACGAGCTCTTGCATTGCTTGTCTCGTGACAGTTTCTGTTTGTACCATAATCCCCTCAATAGCATCTACTACGACCACGGCACCATCGGTAAGTCTCAGTCCCCTTGTGACATGGCTTGAAAAATCAATGTGACCTGGGGTGTCTACGAGGTTGATTAGATAGCTTTTGTCCTCAAAGGAGTGAACTAAAGAAATCCCGGATGCTTTTATTGTAATACCTCTCTCTTGTTCAATAAAATCATAGTCCAAGAGCCGAGCTGAGGCTGCCACTTCTTTTGAAAGAAGTCCGGATTCAGCAATCAGGGAGTCACTCAGAGTTGTTTTCCCATGGTCTATGTGGGCAATGATTGTTACATTTCGAATAATCTGAGTTTGACTCACAAGTTCTGTGACTCTCTCGTTTACGAATTTCTTGTACAAATGGGACAATGTAGGTTTACCTTGCCTTTTTGAAATTTGATTTTAGCAACTCTATCTGAGTGCCGCATTTGGAGCAGCGCATTATGATAGACTCTTCAGTCCTTGAAACTTCATCTTTCAGAGGCTCACCACATTTACATACGAATCCAACAAGTCTTGCTGGATTGCCGACGACAAGGCCATGCGCAGGGACATCACGTGTAACGACAGCACCACTTCCAACCATGCAATACTCACCTAGAGTAGTATTGCAGACTATCGTGGCATGAGCTCCAATAGACGCTCCTTTCTTGACATGAGTTTTCATGACTTCCCACGAATCACTGAATGAACGTGGATAAAGATCGTTTGTGAAGGTCATATGAGGACCACAAAAAACATCATCCTCTATTGTCACACCATTATACACAGAAACTCCATTCTGAATCTTTACATTGTCGCCTATCACTACATCAGCATCAATATAGACATCCTTGCCAATGTTACATCTTTTACCGATTGTCGCAGTACTTCTAACATGTGCAAAATGCCAAACTCGCGTGCCTTCACCTATATTGGCCCCTTCATCAACTACTGCAAGCGGGTGAATGAAGACGTCATTCATTGGTTTCACTGATTTATTCAGGGGCTTCGTGGAGTTAACTCTTGCTCTTTTTGCGTTTAGTCCTTGTCTTGTTTGGAGCAGCCCAAAGTTGCCCCTGATATACGCTGGTTGGTGGACAACCTACGCACTTGTCAGCTTTGTATCGTTTGCATGCTGCACAATCTCTTCCACATGGAGATGTTGAGTTTCCTAAAGAATCCGGAGCCAAGTCTAACTCCAGGAATTGAGGTGAGATTGGTGCATTTCCAAACCAGCTTTCTGACCTCCTTACTCCCGGTTCGGTCCTTATACTACAGGTGCCAATGATTGATTCAAGACTCCAAGTATCCTCTGCCACCATTACAGCAAACAAATTGTATCTTCCAGTCACCGGGGCAAACATCAGCAATCTAGGACAATCTTGGTATTTTTTCTGAATCTCCTCTGCAACATCTAGATCTTCAGTTTCGAGACCCATGAACAGCATTTTGGCATCTAGCTTTTCTGCATTGACGCCAGCCGTGACCCTGACCATATCACTCTGTACTAGCTTGTCCAGCCGTTTACTGACTGCAACATGTGACATTCCAAGCTGGCCCCCTATTTCAGAGAGAGCGGTTCTCCCATTCTTCTGTAGAATAGATACCAACTTTTTATCAATATCATCCATTTTGGTTACGCTCCGTTATGATTTTGGCACCCTTGTGTTTCAGTATTAAAACTCAAGGCGCCTCTCAGGTTAAAGGTCTATATGAATCAAACGGAAGTATATTTTCTCTATATTTCTAGAGCTTTTTCATAGTCGTGCTTGTAGATGTGCGCGTTGACAGAATGAGTTGTGATGGTCCCAGGTTTGATTCCTGTTTTCTTTGATACATAAGTCAGTAATTCACCCAAGGCATAAACATTCGCCGGCCAAGCTCCATACATATCATTTGAACGAATCATTACTGAGATGTCGAGAAATCCCTCTCGAACCATGAAGACAAAATGATTGAGACAAGGAACCTCGTCCACAATAGTGTCTTTTCGTGGATCCCATGTTGTTGCGACAGCTCTCCGACTATTTGGACTGGCTTTCAATTTATCAATGACATACTCAATTTGATTGATTCCTTCTTCTCCCCAATCATTGAGCCGCTCACCATATGTGTAATCGAAGTCCATACGATCTGGATTAAGAAGTTGGGTCGCATATTTGTCACGAAGCACCTGTTCGCTAAAGGGATACTGGTCACTAACCCGATCTATATATGGGTCAGCAATGTGGATAATAACGTTCTCATGCCAGCGAGTTTCACTGTTCCTTTCATCAACACGAATCATACCTGACTCCATGATTTTTCTGACTACTCGAATCCAACCATCAAGTGGAGTTTTGGCTCGGATGTACGTTGGCATAATCTGTATGCTCCTTTTTACGGCATACTACTGACTGCTTATTCTAGATTGTGCTTCTCTGACTATGTCTTACAATTAGTAGATATTACATTCAATTAACCGCGCCAAATAATTCTCATGTGTTGTTTCATAGATTGGTATTCTTCACTAGAGAATCGTGTTGCTAGCTTAACCAAATACTGTAAAAACCGAATTTGGGACCTGGTAAAATTGCCCACATTTCATCTGACTTTAAGTGGTGCTGTGACTTTCACACTTGTGTGAATATGACGGGATTCCAAACTCTCCCGGTTGGCTTAGAGCAAGGCAGGGGACCTATTCCAAGAGCGGTAACGCTTTTATTGGCAGAAGGTCAATCTTTGTTTTACCTCTGCTACTGCAGGGGTGAGTGTTGAGTGATGACGCCGGGAGGACAAGATATAGCGCCGATTATCTATCTTTTTACGCAGGACGGGTGCGCCAACTGCCCTGCAGCGAAAGCAGTGATTCAAGAGGCCTTTGAGGGCACTAATATCCAATACAAGACTATTGATCTAAAAATGATGGATCCTGACTTTGAGTTCAGGCTTTTGGAGAATC
>JBHLRT010000284.1:0-3890 GCA_048882305.1 Candidatus Thorarchaeota archaeon | reverse complement strand
GGAAGAATTTGAGAAGTTAAGAAAAATCATTCTTGACTGTGGGCTGACTGAGGACTTCAAGTGGAAGAATCCATGTTACACATTTCAAGGAAGTAACGTTGTCTTGATACATGGATTCAAAGAATACTGTGCGATTATGTTTTTCAAAGGTGCGTTGTTAAATGATACTAAGGGTATTCTGATCTCGCAAACTAGGAACACGCAAGCGACGCGCCAGATTCGGTTCACCAATGTTCAAGAAATAGTTGAGATGGAACCGATCTTGAAGGCTTATATTCACGAAGCTATTGAAGTCGAAAAAGCTGGTTTGAAAGTAGACTTCAAGAAAACCAAAGAATACACAATTCCTGAAGAATTTCAAATCAAATTGGACGAAAACCCTGCTCTTAAGACTGCTTTTGAAGCATTGACCCCGGGTCGGCAAAGAGCGTACCTTCTTTATTTTTCCACACCCAAACAATCCAAGACTCGGGTGTCAAGGGTTGAAAAACATATGAAGAGAATTTTAGATGGAAAGGGATTGAATGACCCGTAAATTCAATGATAATGGTCAAACTTCAGGATATTGACACATTCTCAACGTTTAAGATAATCAGGTGAAACGTGACAACAGACAGAAAAATGAATCCTAGCAGTTCAAAATTTGACCAGATAAGAAGCATGTTTAGTGGAAAAAAAGTTCTTGTCGCATTTAGTGGTGGTGTGGACAGCACAGTACTTGCTCACATTGCAAAAGAATCCGCAGATGAAACGAAATTATTGACCATAGACAGTATTACCTTTCCTCGTTCGGAATTGCAAGCTGCAGAAAGGGTAGCAGAGGAGCTAGGTATTCCACTCGAAATTGCCTAAGTTGATGAGCTTTCAAATCAAGAGTTGGTAAAGAATCCTGTTGACAGATGTTATCACTGTAAGAAAGAGTTGACTTCTGTTTGGTTGAAGACTGCAAAAGATTTGGGCATGAATTTAGTTGTAGAAGGGACTAATACTAGTGAAATTGGTGGTCATCGACCGGGAGCCAAAGCAATTGAAGAAGCTGGTGTTGTTTCACCCTTTATCAATGCAGGTGTTACTAAACAAGAAATTCGGACCTATGCAAGAGAGGTTGGACTTTCGGTTGCTGAAAGACCCTCAATGGCGTGTCTTTCTAGCAGATTTCCCTATGGCACGGAAATCACTGAGGATCGCGTAAGAAGAATCGACAATCTGGAAAAAGAGGTCAGAGATCTATTTGGTGTTGAGTGTGTTCGTGCGAGATTTCATGGTGATTTGGTTCGGATTGAGGTAGGGAGAGATGAGAGAGAGAAGCTGTTCGATGAGAAGAAGCTGGATGCGCTACACGAATTGGCCAAGAGAAATGGATTCAAGTATGTAACCTTTGATGTTTTTGGCTATAGGACCGGTGCTATGAACGAGGTTCTAGAGTCTTAATTGGTTGTTCCTATATTTCTATGATTCACAATTTGGATTTTCATGTCTTCCTTTCCACAAACCGTACAATTTCTTGATGATTCATTGAGATCTCATTGTGATTTTGTATAAGTCTTGAAACCTATGTACAAGAACACGATACCTAAAATCAAAGTAACTGCAATTATGGCGATGTCAATGAGTCCTAGAATTAGTACACTTGTCAAGAACCAATACAGATACCAAGAGAGTGGACTAATTGGAATCATTATGCCAATTATGATAAGACCTAGACCCATCAAGTGATACCGTCTGGTGAGAACAGTTTGTTCTCTATAACCGAGTACATATAGTACGATACCTATTAGAAATCCTAAAGCAAGTAGAGGTGGGATTGGTATTGTGAACATCACTTCCTGCATATCTACAATTCCCTCAGTTTTTATATTGACTTAAGAGGTAAAAAGAATGTTACTTAAGATATTCGTATGAAAATTTAACAAGAGAATTTATTAAAAGTTACATAATGTTGGAAAAGAAACACGAATTGGTTACAATTGAGTCATTTCTGCATTTTAACCAAAGGCAGAGTTTTCAATACTGACATCATATAGTTTCAATAGAAGAGCAGTCCTTTGTTTAACCGTTACAAAAGATGAAAGGTGGCTCAACAGGTGGGAAACAGGAAAGTTCCTTGTTTACTAATCTAAAAGAATATACTCATCGGAAAAAAAGAGAGGGAGCATGTGCTCCCTATTTTCCTTTCACAAGCAGTTTAGGCGGAGTAATTTTACCAGTAATGACCAACTCGTTCAAGATTTTCCGTGCTGTTTCGAGGGCAGAACTATCATCATAGATTCCTTTGCCTTTCTCACGTGCCTCTCTTAGTAGGTCAAGCTGAACCTTGAGCTTCAAATCACCAACAGCCAATGGTCCAATTCCGAATTTTCCTGAAGCCAGTTCTCTAAGATCGTCTCCGGGTTTGAGTCCTGCAATACCTGGAGGCGGGACAGCATTTGCATCAAGAAATATTTGATTTGCATCAACATTTTCAAGATGCTCTTTTGTGACAAGCTGTATGCCTGGAGCTCCAGTTACAAAGACAAGATTTGCCTTTTCCAGAGCGCCATGTACTTCCTCCGGAGTTGACGCTTGGACACAACGAATCTTGTATTCATCTGTCGACAAACGCTCCGCAACAGCTTTGGCACGTTCAGCACTTCTTGATGTAATTGTGGTCTTCGCCCCAGCTGCTGCACATAATGCTGCGACACTTTCACCTACAGGTCCAGTGCCTGCAAGTACTAGCACTTTTGCCTTAGCAAGAGAACTCAATCCCATGGCAGGAAGAGATGATTCCGCTTTTGCAACTAGAGCAGCTGACGTCGTGAACGCGCCATGAGGGTCGACCATAACTGATGTTACAAATGGATTGACCATCGCCTTACTCACAGTCTTAGCCATTTTTCGGGCTGTTGGCACATCTTTTCCTCCTAGGAAGAAACATGTCTTCTTCACACCCTTCGCGCCTCTAGAAAAGATAGCATCTTGTACTAGAGCAACTACATTATCGGCTGAAACCTTTGGGTAAGGAACTACAATATCAAAACCAGCATCATAAGCAACGCATATATCAAAGGGACTTGCGTACTCCTCCGCTTCTAAAAAAACCAGAATGTTTTGCATCTTGGCCTTGGGACGTTTCACTTCAGGTACCATTTTCACCGAGGAGATGCCAGTAAGTTCAGTGATGCCCTTCACTGTTCCATCGATTTTGTCTGAAACTTTGCTCTTGAAAGTAATAGGTGTGACATCAACATCAACCATTTCCAGAAGACTCTGCAGGCCCTGAAAGTGTTGCGGACTACAAAGATGAATTCCCTTTACCTTCTTCTTTTCTAAGTTGTCTGCCTCTTCCAGAATACCCATCGCAATCCAGCTTTCACGGATTCCAAACTCGATTTCGCGTATTTCATCTTCGAGCTGATCTTGTATGTATTGGCCGTAAGCTGTCAATTGCTCAATTTTGTTATTTGTTTCCTTGGTTCCTTTTTGTTCGGACAAGGCTTGTATTGCATCAATAATCTCGTTTCTTTTGTCCATCTTCTGCTCTAGACTATAAGCCAAATACGAACGAGCGAACTCATCCATCTCAACAGCGCTAAAAGGCACCTTCAGATTGGCAAATGTTTCCACAAGTGGATTCTTCTCCAAGAATTCCTTGGTTGACCGCATCCCTAACTCAGTAGTAGCGAAATCAGGCATTTCGTTCTCAGACAGTAATCGAACCATCTCGCAGAAAGCCATTGACGGTCTTTGGAGAATCCCAATTCTAGTTTCAGACTCCTTTGCAGGGGGAGAGGTTACCCACCAGGGATTGTCGTAGGCCATTTTAACTAGCAGTATGTGAAGTTTCTTCCCCTTCAACGGAGAAAGTTCAAGTGTCTTCATACATTTGACCTCCTTTTTATGGGGTATGA
>JBHLRT010000283.1:0-3897 GCA_048882305.1 Candidatus Thorarchaeota archaeon | reverse complement strand
CCCCCCTGCCACCAACCTCATTCTATCGATGTCAAGATATTTCTTGAAAAAAAAAGAAGCATGAGGGGTGAGTACCCCTCACCAGCATATTACTTTCGCTGTACTATAACCACGATAATCACGAGTACTAAGATTCCCCCACCGACTGCAGCCAAGAGCATGGGATCCAAGACAAATGGTGTCCCATTTCCAGGATCTGTTGGAGTTGTGGGTGTGGTCGGTGTTGTTGGTGTTGTAGGCGTGGGCGTGGTCGTTTCATCAATGTGAATGAGGGTAATCTCATCGTCTACAACCACATTATCCAACATTATACCTACGAAGATGCGATCTCCTATAACACCATACTTGTAACTGCTGAATAAGAACTTCTCCGAGTGGTTGAACGCTGTATCAGTTGCGTCCATTATCCATGTCCCATTCATCCAGACATCCATTTCTCCAGTTGTACCATTACGGGTTATGTCAAAGTGGGTCCATGTCCCATCAAAAAACTCAGGAAACACCCAAAACTTCAGAAGATCGTCTATAGAATTATCCCGCTTCACAAGACGCAAGCTTGGAAGACCAGCATCACCACGATAAATTTGGAGATAATAACCCTGAGAATCATTATTAGTTAAAATCCCAGTTGTTCCATTCAAGAAGAAGTAGAAGAAGACATAGGAATTTAGTGCATTAAAAGAGTGGAAATAGTCAAAGCTCCATGTTCCTTCATCCATTACCGGAGTAGGAGACCACACGAGGTGACCGATCTGACTACTCGTTCCGCTATAAATGGCATATTCAGAAGGGGCATACTCTTGACAGGTTAAATTCCCCGATGGACAAGTCCAGCCATTCATGTTCCCATCTTGAAAGTTATCGCTGAATACAACAGCTGCTGCTGATTGAGGGAAGAGCGAAACCACAAAGACAAGACCAATCAAAAGACCGGATAATTTCAGTATGTTTGTTTTCAATAGCTCGCCTCCATAAACATTATTAGGTATGAGAATACAGTAAGTTTGTAATAAATATTACTAAATTACATTAGAGGGATGAATTTAAGAAGTAATGTGGAAATAGAATTCCCTGCAGAGGGAAAAGGAATTGGCCCAGAAGAAGAAGAAAACCGAATCGACCCCCACTCTGAGGGATGAGATGTTGAAAGAGTTGTCCATTGATGATACAGAATCCAAGCGTGATGTGCCAGTCATGACCCGATTGGACACAAGAGTGATTGGTCTACTGGACATGCTCATTAAACTAAACATCTTCAAGAGTAGATCAGAGGCTGTGGCTGCGATTGTAGAAAAAACATTACTACCACAACAGGAGAAGTTCGACCTTCTGCAAGAACAACTTTCCAAGCTCGAGGAGATAGAGGACACTGCAAAGGGTATTGCCCTCGATGTAATGAAAGGATAGTTCTACTTACTCACTTCCGGTACTAGGACTTTAGCCACCTTCTTAAGATACTCCATGTTTTGTGACTTCGAAATCTCTTGGACTTCAGAAACTAGTTTGCTTGATTCGTCAATTAGTGCTTGTTTCATTAGGAACTTGGCTTTGAGGAGTTTAGCTTGAGCCTCGATTCCAGGCAGGTCCTTCTTTTCCACATGGTAGAACAATCTGGCCATCCATGGACCCGAGAGTTCGATATTCTTGATTCCCGAGCTGATAGATTCTATCTCTATGTCACAGAGATGAATCAGTGCGATGTTGATAAATGCGATACTCAGGTATCGCTCGAATATGTCAAGTGCCTTTTCTAATGTGAATTTTGCAGTATTGAGGTCGAGTTTCGCTTTCTCAATCAATCCCTCCACTAAGTAAACCAATCCAAGCAAAACCTCATCACTGGACTTCAGTATTCTCTCCTGTGCCTTCGAGATCTCTGTTTCAGCATCATTGATGTTCCCAAGATTCACCATTGCCCATGCACGTTGAATGAAACTCCTTGAAGTGTCTGGAAATGAATCACCTTGATGCATCACCAATGTTTCTAGAGCTTTGGCTCCATCTCCCATCATATTGTGAAGTATAGCAATATGGGGCATGAAATGTTGTTGAGGCCAGTCCAAACGTTTTCCAAATTCAACACGTTTCAATTGGTGGTGAAGGGCTAGATTGAACTCTCCTCTTGCCATCGCGATATGTCCCAACACATGATGGTTGTTTGCAAGCCATCTAGTCAATCCCAACTCTTTACTAATCTGTCTATGTTGTTCTAGAATGGTTAAAGCCTCTGCAGTATCATTGCGTTTTACCAAGTTCGCCTTGTAAAATAGTGCACCTAGAAGTGCTCCAGGATTGTCCTGTTTTTTGGACTCATTTATCACAAGGTCATACATTGCAATTGCTTCATCCATACTGCGTTCTATCGCGAGTCGAGCTGCTCTAATGCCGTAAAGTTGTGGGAGAAAGTAACTAAACTCTTCATCTTCTTCAATTCTGGATTCAAGCACATTCATTATTCGCAAATCTGTAAAGCTCTCAGGAAATCTTCGTTCAGCAAATCCTCTCCAACCAAGATAGATATGGCAAGCAATCCAATCATTCGGAGCAGCTTGAAGAGCCTCTTTGATTGCTCTTTGGGATTCATGCCAGTCAGGATCCATCCCTCTTAACATATTGTGGTTGATGAGTGTTGGTTCTGCTAATACCGAGTACTTGCCCGCTTCTTGGAGTCTATCCATTAGGTTATTGGAATCATTACAAGATCTGTACGCAAAGTAGATGGTCACTGGATTATCAGATTCTCGGCAGACTTTATCACATAGAATCATATCAAAATCAGTGAGGTCCTTTGCCTCCTCCATTGCAGACTGCAGAATGGTTCTTGTTTCCTCATCGACATGAGGGAAACACCCAGTAATCATTCCGAGTGACTTCACCCTATATAACCCCTATACGACCCCTAGAAACGGAGTATCTTGTACATCAGTGTTTTGGCTAGCGGAATGGAAAGAAAGAGGGATGGTGCTGCATCAAGCAGCACCTATAGAGATTATCTTCCTGACTTTGACTTCAATTGGCGGACAGCTTCGCGGATGTCATCTTCATCAATTTCTTGCTCTTCCATTGCAGCATCAGCACTTGCAGCCATAGGTGCACTAGACGCTCTTGCAGCCATTGCCCGTTTCTTAACACCCTTAGCTTGCACCTTTGCAACAATCTCAGAAATCTTCTCTTCAGTAAACTCTTCATCTGCCGGGAAGTCCTCCATGCTGACACCAAGGTCTTCCAGTATAGACTTCTGAATAGCAAGTTTGTCAATCTCCTCGACTGCAAGTCCAGTGATGATGTTGACGAGAAGCTCTGCCTTCTCAAGTGGAATAAACCGTCCTTGAGAGTCTGCGGCTATCTTCTCATAAGTTTCAACGCCTTTCTTGTAGCTAGCAATCTCAGGGAAGCAACCAACTGTGTGGATAACGACTCCTTTTCCATAAGCTCTCTTAGCTTCTTCAGTCCATTTTGCACCATCAGGAGTACCCTTCGGCCAACGATCCCCTTCCTCAACTCCATGAGGTGGGGCATCTCCAATTAGTACTGCGATTTTTGCAGATTCGTTGAGAAACTCCATCTTGTTCATGACCTGAAGCGCGGTTGAAACAGCTTCTGGACCGTCACCTCCACCAGACGCAGCCATCTGCATGACATAGTTCTCAATCTTTGATGTGTCTGATGTCAGTTCATATTTCTGAGTTACATACGAGGTTTCTTCTGGGGGGTGGTCTCGGTAAGAAACGAGTCCTACACGAAGTCTGTGAACCATCTCCTCCTTCTTGATTGTACGAATGATCTCCAGAATCTTAGACTTGACATTAGCAATGTACGGCCCCATTGACCCGGTATTGTCTACAACGAATACTAAGTCAAGTTGCCCGATTTTTTCTGACAATTTTAACTCCTCTC
>JBHLRT010000282.1:0-3910 GCA_048882305.1 Candidatus Thorarchaeota archaeon | reverse complement strand
GCAGGCGATGAGAGAAAGGGTCTTTTTCATGGGAGGAGTTCCTGAAAGAGAAAGTCGAGAGGACAGGTGTCGAAGGGTACGGGATGAATCAAAGGCTTTTCCAGATTCTTGAATGAGACCTCGAACTCGTGGATATATTCCACCTCTCTAGGTACATCTAGAGCTCCTGCAATAGACATTGCAAACTCAACCATAGGCAGAGCATTACATAGCTTTGCAAAGTTTGCGGCATCTTGTTTTGTGGATTGTCGAATCTCTTGTGTTTCAATGTCTAGGACATTTGGACAAGGAGTACCTCCTAATCCATAGTGCACATAATTACCATAAAGGACCATTTCTGTCCCAGGTGTTCGACCCCATAGAGTGACTTTCTTTGGAGCTTTCTGCAAGCCCTCCATAATCAGATGCTCAGGGATGTATATGAGTCGTTTTTCCTTATCGATCTCAGCTCCTGCTTTATCAAAGACATCGATAATCTTGTCTGATTCACATTTCATACCAACTGTTTCAAGAACCTCAATGGCTGACTGGTGAATAGCTTCACAATCCTCATCAGATAGAAACCTCAGGTAACCGCTCTTTCGTCCATACTTTGGCATTCTCGTTTCCTCCTAGTTCATTCCAAGCAATTTTCTGGAAACAGCAACAGCTTCAGCAGCATTTTCTGCATAGGCATCGGCGCCTATTTCTTTGGCATATTGCTCTGTAACTGGTGCACCACCCACAATTACCTTGACTTTGTCACGAATGTTCTCCTTCTGCAACAATTCGATGATCTTTCGCATCTCAGGAATTGTAGTACTAAGAAGAGCTGACAAGCCTAGTATCTTCGCATCCAATTCTTTCACCTTGGATACTACAAATTCATTCTCAACATCCTTACCGATATCAACGACGTCGAATCCTGCAGAGAACATCATCGCTCCAACAATGTTCTTACCAATATCATGGATATCGCCCTTTACAGTAGCAAGAACAACTCTTGGTCCTCCAACACCATCGGTACCAGCCTTTTTAATTTCAGGTTCCAGTACTTCTTTTATTGCACCCTTGGCGGCCTCAGCAGCTGCAACGAGGTGTGTGACAAAGAGTTCACCTGTTTCATACTTTTTACCTATCTCAAGAAGTCCGGCGGCTATTCCCTGTTGGATGATTTCGACAGGCGATATGTTGGCTTCCAAAGCCTTTCTAGACGCGGACTTGACTTTCTCACCATCAAACTCATTGATGGCAGCTATAATATCGCTCATTAACTGAGTGGACACGTTTCAAGTTCCTCCGGAATTTTGCCTTGTTTTTCGGAATTTTGACAAAACTTGGGCGCAAACACAACTCTCATACAAATATTTGTTTCGAATTATGAAAACAATTCGAAACTTTAAAATCCCTCTTGTTTTCTTGTCAGACTACGAGGAACGACGACAATGCCCCTATTTGGAAAGAAAGATGACGGTAAAAAGAAGAAAACATTGACTCGGCTCTTCTTTGCAACCGACATCCACGGATCTGAAAGAGCCTTTATGAAATTTGTAAATGCGGGAAAATTCTACAATATGGATGCCCTGGTACTTGGTGGGGATATCACCGGCAAGATGATAGTCCCAGTTGTTGAGAGAAAGGATGGCAGTCATGCAGCTAACTATCTTGGTAACAACTTCGAGTTCCCGAAAGAAGAGGATATAGTTACTTTTGAAGGAGATGTACGAAATGCAGGATATTATCCTATTCGAATGTCTCAAGAAGAGTATGATGCTGTTAAGGATAATGAAAAAGCAGCAGATGATCTGTTTCTCCGTCTAATGGGAGAGACTCTTGAAAGATGGCTCAAAATCGCCGCTGAGAGATTGCAACCTGAAGGCATTAAGATGTACATTACTGGCGGCAATGATGACGATTTGGGCATGAATCAGTTTTTCGAAAATTCTGAATGGGCGGAGTACGTCGAGGACAAAGTAGTCTATATAGACGAAGATCACGAAATGATCAGTTCAGCCTATGTGAATCCAACCCCATGGGAAACTCCTAGAGAGGTTTCAGAGGAGGAATTGGCTGAGAAAATCGAAGCAATGGTCGCCAAACTTGAGAATGTCGAGAATTCCATTTGGAACTTCCATGCACCACCGTACGAGAGTGGACTTGATATCGCACCACTCTTGGATACGTCGGTCTATCCACCCAAACCGGTTCTGAAAAGTGGAGAGATTGTTTACACGAGCGTCGGTAGCAAGGCAGTAAGGGAAGCAATCGATAAATATCAACCATTGGTTGGTCTTCACGGTCATATACATGAGGCGAAGGGAGTAAGAAAGATTGGTCGAACTACCTGTATGAATCCGGGTAGTGAATACTCCGAAGCCATTCTTCGAGGAATCATCATAAACTTAGATGAGAAAGGAGTTAAGAGCTATCAAACCACTTCTGGATAAACCTCAGTAGTATCCATACCAGTTCAGAATAATGCAGTGCAGAGATGTCGAATATGCCAGTAGATATGACCGTAGAGCTTTGTGGCTTGGAACTCAAAAGCCCATTGATTCTTGCATCAGGCACCTTAGGAGAACCTGGTAGCTTGATGAAGAAGCTCGCTCAAACTCAGCCGTTAGGTGCCATGGTTACTCGATCAATTAGTCT
This sequence comes from Candidatus Thorarchaeota archaeon, assembly GCA_048882305.1. GTDB lineage: Archaea > Asgardarchaeota > Thorarchaeia > Thorarchaeales > Thorarchaeaceae > SMTZ1-45. The sequence goes on along the minus strand of JBHLRT010000282.1, from coordinate 1,279 downwards.
TCGAAGTGAAGAGGATCGGTTTACAAACCCGAGCCCTCGTTTTGTAAAACTGGGTAAATACGGTTTGTTGAACTGCGAGTGCCAGCTAATTCACTCAATCGATGAATGGTGTGAGTCTCAGCTTGCAATCGCAAAGGAAGGTGGAATCCCAGTTATCGCCAGCATTGAAGGCGATAGTGTTGAGGACTATGTGGAACTCTCTGAAAGGCTCACCAATGCAGGAGCTGATGCCATTGAGGTTAACATATCCTGCACATTTGAGGCTCGAAGAGGAAAAGGACCTGCACTCATGGATCGGGTAGGGAGTCTACTTTCTTCGGTGAGAAAAGCAGTGTCAGGTATTCCTATGATTGTAAAGGTCCCACTTGTTCTGAATTTTGGAGAAATAGCTGATGTTGTTAAGACATCAGGTGAAGATGCAATATCAGCATTGAACACAGTTGGACCAGGAATGGTTATTGATTTGGACACTGGACGACCTCTTCTCGGATTCTTTACTGGAAGTGGTGGATTATCAGGTCCTGCCTTGAAGCCGATAGCTGTTGCCGCAGTGAATGAACTCGTACGTGCGTCCGACTTACCAGTTATTGGGATAGGAGGAATCTCAACGGGAAAGGATGTAGTTGAGTTCACAATGGCAGGAGCTACTGGAGTTCAGTTGCTTACAGCAGCCCTTCTAAGAGGTCCGAATGTGTTTACTCAGATCCACAATCAGCTTTCCAGATGGTTGGAAGAAAAGGGGTACAATAGTCTGTCAGAAGTTCGAGGAATAACAAACCAATTTCTTGGCGAAACTAATTGGACTCCTCATATCGCAGTAATTGATGAGGACTTGTGTACTGGTTGCGAGCGGTGTGTAAGAGTTTGCCCACACGATGCACTGTCAATGAATGATAGGAAGAAGGCAGAAGTGGATGAAAATGCTTGTGCAGGTTGCGGTTTATGCTGGTATGAATGTCCTGAAACAGCAATCAAGCTCTCAGACTTCCCTTAGATGAAATTCTAATAAAACCATTCAACACACTAGAATATTTCCAATTATAAGATAGGAGATATGTAGGGGAATCCAAGTTCAAACCCAAAAATGGCATGATATATATATTGGTTGAACATTTGACAATTAACAAAATTCTTTGGTGAAACCAAATGACTGAGGACTCATCTCAAGAAAGTCCAACTGTGTTCGTTCGTCGAGCAAGTGGACTAGTAAGAGCCTGGTCACCCTTGGATGCGCTCATCTATAATATGGTGAGCTGCGGAACCTGGGGTGGAGTCATGG
>JBHLRT010000281.1:0-3916 GCA_048882305.1 Candidatus Thorarchaeota archaeon | reverse complement strand
ACCATTCAGATTTCTTCAGTTTTTCAAAATAATAGTTCTTCAGATGGAGGATTTGGTTAGATTATTACCTCCTTTGGTATCAGAATACCACGTTGAGTTGCTAAAACTAAAAGCGTCAGTTTCGCTGCAGGTCCGAGATTAGAATATTCCACCATAATTCGTTCGAAGGTTTCTATTCTATCCCTCCCTACCCACTCAGTTGGCAAGAGGTCTATTAAAGGAACTCCAGATGTCGAACGAATTTGAGTTATGCTCTCTGATTTGTAGATGATATGGCCACGTGTGACAAGTATGTAAGCTAACTCTTCTAATGCACTCGACCATGTAATTCGAAGATGGCTAGTTTCGATTGGTCCGACATGAGGCTTTGTGGGAGTACTTAGAATTTCCAACCAGTAAGCAAATTCCTCAAAGCCTCTGAGATCAAATGCTGAGTAACGACGAATGATTCTCTGAGAAATAACAGTCGTCAGATTTCCTATATACAATGCAATCTTTGAAGGATTGAGCGCATTCACAAACTGTGCTAGAATCTTCATCCACTCACCAAATAGAAGCATGAGTCGTTTTTGATTCAGACCTTCAAGAATCTTGAAATCAAAGTCAACCATCCATTTACTATTCTTGAGCTGTATCTGACTAAGAGCTTCAGGAGCTTTGGTATTCTTCATTACAAATTGCAATGCATTAGTTGCTTCAGTAATATTGTAAGTTCCCTCTGCCACTCGAATAGCTAGCTCAAGTGCCTCTTTCACTAGGAGAATCCGTCTTTTTTCAGGAGTGAGTGCTTCAATAACGCCAACCTCAATGAGGTAATCTAACGCCCGAAGAAGTTCACTTTCGTCATAACGAGCGCCAAGCTGAGCCAGTATCTCTCGTACAGTGCGACGCCCGTCTATCATACCCGCGAGGTGAGGAATAACCCCAGCCATATCTGGATGTAGTGTTTTCAGATCCTTGGTTTCATCAGATGTGGCTTGAGCGTATCTCACAAACTGAGTCCCGGTGGTCATAAAATCGTTGAAATTAAACATGTTACGGAAGCGTATTACTCGATGCGCCCAAAGTTTTGAAAGATCAAGAACCACCTCTCTACGTGAGAGACCACTGACCTCTATTATTTCCTTGACATTTCTGGATCCATTTATGTAATCTGTGAGATTGCTGAAGACCGATTCAAGTGCATCTGGTTTTATAGTGAAGTAAGGAACCCAAGTTTCACCAAGAAGTCTTAGTGAAAGTTTCTCCATAACACGTTCCCCAAACGCCTCAAGATATACATCAACAAATGATGTTTCAAAACTGAATTCAAAAGGATCTACAACCTCAAGCCAATCAAGCTCAAACTCTGCCAGGAGTGAGTCCAGAATATCAATAGATTCCTGTGACAGTTTCTGAACACTTACTGCAATCATATTGGTGTTTACACCATTAATCAAAGTGAACAATCGAGCACCATAGTCAACCTGAACAACGGGTGCTTTCTCATCGAAGACCTCTTTTGAAAACATATCAATAGCAGCAAAAAAACTGGAAGCCATTACAGGATCCATATTGAGTGCTTTTGGATCTAGCTGCATATAGAATCTAGGGCTTCCACCTTTGTCAGTTATCAATAGAGCTTCGATTGCATGACTCATCAAGTCATATCACCGGTGGTTATCCATCCGCCTACATTGAATATTAGCTTACCTTGGCTATAGACCAGATGAAATCTGTATCTCAGAAAACCTTTACAGTATAGATGTACGTATTTTTAGCTGATTCGCTTGATGGAGATTGTCAGCGTATGAGAACCTGTCCTAAATGTGGTCGAGCAAATCAGCCTACCCGTAAGTATTGTATACGTTGTGGTGGAAATCTTCTATCTGTAGAAACAAGACCTCAGACCATATCTACACCTACTGAAACGCCTGTGACACCTGAAGCAGTTCAGACACCACCCACCACACCACCTCCAAGTGAATCTAGAGTAACGACCAATGATGAATGGGTCAAGCCTAGTCAAGTATCCAGAGATAGAGTGAGATCGGCTGGTGGAATAACAAAACCAAAGTCAGAAATGGAAAAAGCCAAGGAGGCTTTTGCTAAAGCTGACCAAGTAGGTATAGAGGAAGTGGGAGAGGGCATAATAGAAACGAGAATGCTAAGGGCAAGCGAGGTGCAAGAATTAATGGGAGAAATGCAGGCTCAACGTGAAGAAAGTGTTGCACAGCCAACTACTCCACCTGCTGCAGAACCTCCTGTAAGGACACCAACAGCACCTATTTCAACGCCACCTCCTTCCTCCCCACCCCCATCCACAGCGCCTCCTTCAACTCCTACGGCTACAACAATGCCACCTAGTACGACTCCAGCACAACCTCAATCACCGCCTCCTGTGGCAAAACCAGTGATGTCTAATTCTGAGTTGAAACCGACTGCGGCTCCTTCACAATCACAAAAACCAGATATGCCAGCAAGACCAGCAGCCCCACCTTTGAAACCGATGGCTAAACCAACCTCCTCAGCTATTCCGGAGATTGAATCGATTATAGCAGCATTACCAGATCCTGCATACCGTCAAGACCCTCAGATAATAGGTATTGTAAATGATTTGAAAAATCTGTACACAGAAATGGCACAGTTCAAGTCGGATTTGGACACTGTTCAAGTGAGACTTGAATCCGAGGTGCAAGACTATTGGAATGTTGCTGAAGTGAAAAGGATTCAATTTGAAAGCCTTGAGGAGCAACTACGGTTAGCTAAACAGGAATGGAATGATTCAACCAAAGTTTACCAACAAGCGGATAAACGTATGAAGAATGAAGTATCTTCGCGAGAGAAGCGAATTAAGGATATTCAGAAGCGAATCGAAAAAGCTGAAAGTGGTATTGAAAAACGTGTCAAGGATTTGGATAAAGAGAAAGAGAAGCAAGATTCCTCCTAGCTGCAGTCTTTCTCTAATCTAATCATGATTTCTCCGAAGTTGATTTTTCCGGAATTTGGAACCTCTGGATCCTGTGTGACAAGATTAGCTCAATTCATATATTTCCATCAGGCTTGTAGAATAGCTCAACCTCAACATATGGAAGAGTCAAAACGACAAATCAATAAACAAGTGAAATATTTGAAGCAAATTCGCAAGGATTAGTGGAAATAATGAGCCACATAAGATCTGAAAAGATTAGTATGGATACATGTAGGAAACTCGCACTTCTCAACATTACAACTAGAAGAGGTACGCCTATAGAATCTGACAAGACTATTGATGAAGTTGCGAAAAATATTGAGGACATATCAAGCAATGATGCTTTTCGGATACTTACTGCATTTGATGACAATGAAGAACCAGTAGGTTGGATATACTACTATATTGCATTCCCGCCGATGACTTTCATTAATGGTTTTTATCCTGTAGTTGCAGAAACAGCTGATTCTGAAATGATTGCAATGGAGTTAATTGAAACCGCGAAGAGAGATATAATCAAGCAGAACCATAGTCGATTGGAAATAGAACTATTGTTTCCGACGGAAGAACATAGAGCGTATTCAAGTCGGTTGATAGATTGGTATAGAAAATGTGGATTCCAGTTTGCTGCTGAAGAGATTCATATGAAATCTGATCTAAAATCTGCTCAATTACCTGTGCGTGATTTGCCTGAGGGTTACACTCTCAGAAAGTTCTCAGAAGTGCCTTTCGAAATCATAGAAGGTCCAGCATTTCGTACATTGTTAGATAGTAAGGAGGATCTCTTTCTTTCTCAGAGTAAGCCAGAGCAAGATGTTACCATTCGATATTTCTTTGACAAATCTAGACCATATATCGATGATGCATCTTTGCTTCTCGAAAAAGAGGGGGACATTATTGGGTTTGTAATCACTCATGTTGGAGATGATGATGAACCGGATATCGGACCAGTTGGGTTGGTGCCTG
>JBHLRT010000280.1:0-3941 GCA_048882305.1 Candidatus Thorarchaeota archaeon | reverse complement strand
ACTATGAGGACTCAATTTCATAGAAACCATGACAACAAATCTTGTCATATATGTAAGTTCATCAATTGCATTATGACTGCGTTTTGCTTGAGCGATGATCTACTTTTGAGTGAGTCGCACAAAACACGCAAGGATCAAAACTTCGAATCGCCATCTTTGCATAACTAGTTATTCTATCCATCGACCATCCAAGCTGATTGCATTTTTCAGTCACTTTCATCAGAAGTTGTGTTATGGCTTCAGCATTTAGCTCTGTTGGTGTGCAAATATCAATCTCTTTAACCAAGCTATGCGCATCAATTTCCAATCGATAAAGTAGTGAACCTCTAGCGGATTCCACGCATCCGCCACCTACACCTTCTCTTGAGTCCCAAGGGACCATTAATTCTCCTTCTGGCATCCATTCATTTTCAAGGAGAGAGTGTGCTCTGAGAGTGCAGAACTCCATCTCATCTAGTCTAAGAAGACCAGCATAGAACATGTTTGAGATCCCTCGATGTCGAGTGTCTGATTGATTGTCAAGTGCAGCAAGTCTTGCATGAGGACCTGTTAAGAGCAGACTGTCAGGTTTCTCCTTGAGAGTATAGACGGAGTTGGTTGGTGATTCAGATTTGTGTTTAATCCCAAGAATATCAGAGAAGTCTGATGCTGAAAATGTGTAGCTATCTCCATGTGAGAGAATAATCGCAATTTTTCTAGCGCCAGAAAACCGGTTCTTCTCAGTATCAAAACAACTCACATACGCGGGTGAGTCAAGGTCAAATGATACTACATCATCACTCACTTCACTTAGAAGTGATCGATATAACTCCTTAGCCCACCTTATCCCTGATAGTCCGAGCTGGAGAGATTGTTGCAATCTCTTAGACTCTTCAGAGGTTATATTTCGTAGAAATCCTCCTGGAACAATTGCGGGAGCTAAGGTCTGACATCCAGATATTGTTTCAACCATTTCGTTCGTATGTTGAAGGAGAGAGAATCCCTGTGACCGAAGGCGTTGCTGAACATTACTTCCTCCAAGAACATCCTGTCTGGATATTGTTTCGGCAAGACCAAGCAAATCGGGAAATGAAGAAAAGAATACACTATAGGTGTGTGAGCGGAGTATTTCCCCCAAGATGGAAAGTTCTCGCAATGTTCTTGCAAGAGGCGGTGCTTTGATATCAACAGCCATCTCAATGGCTTTAACAGCTGCAATCCTATGAGATACAGAACATGTCCCACAGATACGTGACACCAATTTGGGTAAGTCTGTAATGTGTTGACCACGGAGAATAGATAGAAAATCTCTTGGATTCAGCATCCTGTATTTCACATCTATTTGTTCTTTGGTTTTGTATCGAATCGATAATTCGCTTGTACCAAGGACTCGAGTGAGGGAATGCGATAGTCTTACTGTCATTGCTTCTTTCACAACCTTGGTTTTTGATACCGAGTGGCAAGTGCGACCTTGTTTCGGATTTCGGGAGTGATTTTCAGGATTGAGAAAAGGTTGGCAATAGCTGCAGGCAAACTTCTCCCAGAGGACCCGAAGCAACCGTCACAGGGAGCACCAACTTGCACACACTTCGCCCCACAACCAGCTCTCGTAATTAGACCAAGGCACAGGACTCCCTCTCTTAGGAAACAGCTTTTGGGAATACTGACTGGGTCGGTGTGAGCAATCTCAGTAGAATAGTCTTGATCCTGTGTATAGGGACATTCGGAACAGACATTCTTCTCAGGGAGTGAGAATTCGGTCCCCTGAATCATTGAGAGGAGGAGAGCTCCAATCAATTTTTGTGGAGGAGGACATCCTGGCAGTTGAGCGTATGTATCAACATAGTTCTCAACAGGATAACTCTGCATTTTTGAGGACTGGCTCATTATTCCTCCAAGGGTTGCGCACGTCCCAAGAGATACTATTTTTGCACCAGCAGTATAGAGTTGAAGAATGAGTTTAGTATCACTTTCATGTATAGCACACCCTTCTATCACTACAAAATCTGCTTCTTCGAGGGTATTCCGTTCTGAGATCATGGGAAAGTAACAGATATCTTCTGACTTCAGAACATCGAGAAGGACAGGATTCGCTAGTAGTGAGAGAAGGCAGCCTCCACAAGAATTGAACTGCAAAAAAGCAATCCGAGTCATTCCCCTGTCACTCCTACAAAGTCCTCAGTGAATTTGTTGATCAAATCTGCGACAGTATGACCCTCAATTGCTGAAACTGTTAATAGCCGCACCCTATTCCGTATTTTGCTTCCAAGAAATTCACTTAGTGAATCTATTTTTTTCTTAGCCAATTGTATTCCGTTGAGATGACGACAGGTGGTTTCAGAACATCCAACAACTATTATTCCATCGAACCCGTTCTGTAGGGAGGAAACGATGATGTCTGCATCTATGCCACCTACACACGGCAAAGTTACTACTAAAGCCCCAGGATCGTATTCTTGTCGACGCACTCCAGCATTATCCATTGCAGCAGAACCGCAACATTCACAGCCCAGAACCAAAATCTTGGGGGCTTTCTTCCATTTCGATAGAGCTGTGATTGCTGCTTTCAGTTCGTCCTTCACCTGAGATGAGATGGCATTCGTGTGGCAAAGAGCTACGCACATTCCGCAACCCTTGCATCTAAAGGGATCAACCACAATGCTGTTTTCAGTGATTGTAATAGCATGATGTGGACAGGCTTCAGCACAGAGTCCACAAAGCCCACATTTACTCGAATCTATAACCACTGTCTTTTCTCCAGTTTCAAGACTGTCGCGACTAAGGAATATGATTGCTTCCAGCGCTGCCAATTGCGCTTCTTTTTGGAGATCCAGATATGCCTTGGGACCCGATACTGAGCCGCATGCCCAAATGCCTGGAGGAAGACTCGCTGGAACAATGTACTCATTATGCGTAAGGTTGAAACCGATGTCAGCTTGCAGTTGTAATAGATTCTTTCTGGGATGCATTCCTATATTGAGAACTATGAGGTCAGCAGTGAAGTTTCCAATATCGGTTTCAATGATATGATTACGACCTTTCCTGCGTATCCGTTTAATATTGCATGTATGTACATTAGGAACATCAGAGGAGATTGTTTTGGGATTGGCAGGGAGAAGTGTTTGATCATAAAGCACTGTAAATGATATCTCATCCTCCATCTCGTTGATGAGATGCATATACTTCTCTGCGACATTACAACAGTAACCAGAACACTCGTTTTGTGATGATATGCACTGAAGTATAACAACAGACTTCACTGCTGTGCCATCTGACACTCGGAGCAACTTCCCTTGAGTGGGTCCACTATGAGCACACATGCGTTCGAATTCACAAGATGATATGACATCGTTGTAGGGGTCATAGGAGATAGGAAGATTGGTATTCACATCTTCGGGATTAGGAAGATCTGCTCCCATGGCCAATATAATACCGCCTACAGTGAATTTGACAATTCGTGATTCCTGATTGAAGTCAATAGCGTGAGATGGACAAGCTTCCAAGCAGTCACGACACGACCTGCAATATTCAATATCCTCTAAATCTATGACCGGTTTATGGGGATAGGCAAATGGACACGGCAAATCGATTATACGGTGCTGTCCGATACCAAGCTCGAAATCGTTGGGCTTTAGCTCAGGGCAGGCCAATATACATTCTCCACACATTGTACAACGGGCCAGGTTCACAAAACGAGGGTTTTGGATAGCTGTAATCTCAAAATTACCTGATTCTCCTGTGATGGTTGTAAGTTCACTCTCTGTGATAATTCGAACATTTCCTGGCAATATGACTGATGCAACAAGCTCGCTAATCATACAGGGACTGCAATCTGCTGATTCGTGTATCCTCTCCCATTTTCGAGCTATCCCGCCTAAGCAGGAGTCTTTCTCAATCAGAATAACGTCGAGATCTGATTTGGCGAGTACACTGGCTGCAGTCAATCCTGCGATGCCCCCACC
>JBHLRT010000279.1:0-3954 GCA_048882305.1 Candidatus Thorarchaeota archaeon | reverse complement strand
CCTCCTGAGTTAGCTCAAATGATGGTCGGAAGACCAGTTGTTTTTACAACTAAGAAGGAACCAAAAGAACCAGGAGAGGTCATTCTCTCTGTCAAGAACTTGACAGTTCTTGATAACCGCAAACTGGAGAAGGTAAAGGGAATCAATTTAGAAGTCCATGCTGGTGAAATCTTTGGAATTGCAGGAGTTCAAGGCAACGGTCAGACTGAATTAGTTGAAGCATTGACTGGATTAAGGAAACCTATTGATGGACAAGTATGCATCAAACCAGATGCAGAATATGAAGAAACACATTCACGCCTTGAAAGACCAATAATTGGTTACATAACCCACGGAATGGTATTTAATCTGATTATGTTGTTTATCGGTATTGGAGCTGTTTTATTCACAGCTGCTCTTTTGTATATTTTTAGTTATTTAGGACCCATTATTGGTTTAATAGGAGGTTCTTTTGTTCCAATCATCTTACTTCTGATGTACAGCGGAAGAGCCAATGCGCTTCTGGGTGAAACAATTTGGAATTTCCGACCTAATGTTTCTCGTGTGAATCAGGTGGTCCATGGAATAGTCATCACTCTCGTACTTGGGGCTCTTGAGATAGGTTTGATCATGATTGAAGTTCCAATTTTGGCATTCTTTGTATCTGTTCTCGTACAATTGGGAGGCATAGGTGCATACATCCTTTGGTGGACTCTCAGAGTAATCCTTCTGTCAATCCCTGTTGGGTGGCTGTTGAAAATGATTGCAAAGAGATTCAGCCTTGCTTCAACTACAAAGTATGAACCATGCACTGCTCCAATGATTGATATCACTTTGGCACGAACGCGTATTGTTCGTGAAGCAGGAATGAGTCATATCCCAGAAGACCGTCAAAAGATGGGACTAATCCTGCCATTCTCTGTAGAGGAAAATGTCGCACTCGGTACTCATTATCTTGCACCATTTGCTGAAGGTCCCGGTCATTTTGTTCTAGCCTTAGATAAGATACGTGAAACTACTGAAAAACTAGTAAAGGGATATTCGATAAGACTGAGAAACATAGATGCATCAGCATCAACCCTCAGCGGTGGAAACCAGCAGAAAGTAGTTGTGGCTAGAGAATTAGCAACAAATCCGAATCTGGTCATTGCAGCTCAGCCTACTAGAGGTTTAGACGTTGGAGCAACTGAGTATATTCATGAAGTTTTGATTGGACTACGTGACGAGGGAGTTGCGGTTTTACTTGTATCTGCGGAACTAGATGAAATTCAGAATCTGTCTGATCGTATAGGAGTCATCTATGATGGACAGATTGTAGCAATTAAGAAACCTGGAGAAGCAACACCAACTGAACTTGGCTTGCTCATGGCTGGACAAATAGGAGATGAATCTTCAGAAAAGGGAGTTGAGATCACATGAACGAGCAATTTGAATCAGAGTTTGAAGATGTTGAAACCTCAAAAGTCTACGGTTTCATTGAAGGACTCACAACGAAGATTACAAGCAGGGATTTCAGGAATCAGGTTCTCTGGTCCATTGGTTCTGTATTGCTCGCACTTGTTGTAGCTGCAGTAATCATGCAGATGGGGGGATATGATCCTGGAGCAGCATTCGTATGGCTTGCAGTGGGAGCGATCTCTCAATTTGATCAGGTACTCTGGTATGCCTCACCTCTTATTTTGGCTGGACTTTCTGTAGCGCTTGCCTTTAGATGTGGACTATTCAATATTGGTGCCGAAGGTCAACTCTATATTGGAGCCATGGCATCAGCGCTTGCTGCATATCTTGTAGCATTGCCCATTGTAATTCATCCACTTTTCTGTCTAACAATAGGAGTTCTTGCAGGTGCAGCTTGGGGTTTTGTTCCAGGTCTGCTGAAAGCGTACAGAGGAGCACATGAAGTAGTAACTACAATGATGCTAAGCTATTCAGCTGTTTTGTTCACCAGTTGGTTAGTTGGTCCTAATGGTCCATTTTGGGATGGTAGCATGGTATCACAGACCCCTCAATTTCGTGATACTGCAGTACTTCCAATTCTTTGGGGTAATTACCTTCACTTTGGTTTCATTATTGCGATGTTTATGGTGGTTGCAGTTGACTATCTCATAAACAGAACCGTATTAGGCTATGAATTGAGGGCAGTCGGATATAACACTGATGCGGCTGAATTTGCAGGGATTAATAGCAAAAAGAATGTCGCTATTGCTCTAGGTATAAGCGGAGGTCTATCTGGGTTAGCAGGTTCTACAGAGATATTGGGAACATATGACCGATTCATTGCCAATTGGAGTTCAGGAATAGGTTGGGATGGTATTACTGTAGCGGTGCTCGGAAATAACAATCCATGGGGTGTACTAGCAGGAGGCATTTTCTTTGGAGCTCTAAAAGCAGGCGGAAATACAATGCACGCAATTGCTCATGTGCCAATTGAGATGGTCAAAGTGATTCAAGGTCTAGTTGTTCTTTTCGTTGCCGCTCCAAGAGTCATCTCTTGGCTGATGGAACGCACTTCAGAGAACAAAGAGGAACTTGGTGTTAATCCGAAAATGGCACTGCCCAAACTATTTAGCTCAGGATTTGGACTTGCATCAGTTTTCATTGGATTGGGCACAGCTCGCATATTGCTAATCTCTATGGGATCTTCAATATTCATCAGTATCGCCGCAATGATTCTAATACTCGTAGCTGTTAATGGGGTTCTTGTGTTCATAGCTGATTACTCAGGAAGTCCTCTTGGTCCAAGACTTGAGTTATCAATAGCAATTGGATGGGTATTGGCAGCTAGTATGGTGCTTCTTGGAACAGGACTAATTGACCTTGTCTCCTACCTTATGGGAGGCATAGCATTTCTCATATTTGTGATTGTCCGACTCCTATCGCAAAGCGAAGAACAGGAGGTGCAGATGCAATGAGTTCCAAGAGAATTATTCGATTGTTCCGAAGGAATTTCAAATACTTGATAGTTTTACTTGTTCTAATCATTGGAATTGCTGGCATTCTGAGTAGACCTCCTGATGAACAACAAGTTTTTGGTTGGCTAGTTTCAATCACTTTGCAAATGGCCACACCTTTAGTCTTAACCGGAATTGGAGGAATGTTCAGTGAACGCGGTGGAGTTGTAAACATTGGACTAGAAGGCATGATGCTCATGGGAGCATTTACTGGTGCGGCGGTGACATGGTATGTTAAAGATCCACTCATTGGTATAATAGCAGCATGTCTTGCAGGTGGTTTGTTGGCAGCTGTACACGGAGTTATCTGTGTGAAGTTTAAAGGGAATCATATTGTGAGTGGTACAGGTGTCATTCTTTTTGGTACTGGATTTTCTACGATTATGTTAGAGCTTGTCTGGCACAGGAAAGGACAAGGGGACATTATTACCCACACAATTCCAGACATTGTAATTCCTCAGCTTCAAGGACACCCCTTCTTTGGACCTGCGTTGAGTGTTATCTCTCCAGTTGTCATCTTCATGTTTGTATTAACCATAATCGCATGGTATGTTCTTTATCGAACACCTTTTGGATTACGACTAAGAGCAGCTGGGGAAGATCCAAGTACTTTAGATTCCGCAGGAGCAAGTGTGGAGTGGACTCGTTTCACAGGAGTAGTCATCAGTGGACTTTTGGCTGGTCTCGGAGGAGCATACCTCTCTATAGGATTCGGTTCTGCATTTGCAAAAGAGATGACTTCGGGAAGAGGGTTCATAGCGCTTGCGGCAATGATTTTTGGGAATTGGACACCAACAGGAGTTTTAGGAGCTGGTCTATTCTTTGGATTCCTTGATGGTCTGAATTATTTCATCCAAATTCATTTCCCAATATTGCTGCCATTTGCAAACTTCATTGCGATGCTTCCATATCTCTTGGTGGTCGTGGCTCTCGGTCTTATCCGCCGATCAGTTCCACCCAAGGGTATAGCAGTACCATATGAGAAAGAAAAGAAAGGCGAGTCGATTAAAGAGGGACTTACTTG
>JBHLRT010000278.1:0-3959 GCA_048882305.1 Candidatus Thorarchaeota archaeon | reverse complement strand
GGCTGATATGTTCCATTCATATAGACATTATCGTGATTTACCCGGATGTTAGACCCAATAGCAGTGAGAATCTGGTTTGGTCTTGCCAGATTGACATATTCGGAGAAGTCCCCTCTACTCGTTAGAAGTATTGACTTATTACCAGAAGATGCCCAGGTAGCGATTGCAGTGAGTTCGTCTGCTGTGTACGCATCATATGCACAGGTTGCAATGAACATGTCCACATCCGCCAAAGCTGCTAATGTTATCTCACTAGCATGGTTAATCATCTGGTAACCCGCTCTTGCCAAAGACTGATTCAATGATATCAGCTTCGACTCACCACTGTAGTCGATGTAGTCATTAGTGTGTGCATAATCGACTAGAGTTTTGTACTGATATGTGATTGAAACGTCAGGTGCGTTTAGACCAATCGTTGCTGTGTAGAACATACTGAGGGTACTATTCAGTGCCATCGAAAGACAGTCTTGCGTGAATGCTTTGATTGTCGCATTACTGTTTATTGCTGTTGAGTCCACAGCTGGATAAGCATCCAAAACGTAGTCCAGAAATTGGTGAGAGAATACTGCATGGTCAACGACACGTTGGCTTATGTTAGTAATCTCAAACTCTCCTGGAGTGTCCAGAACTAGAGATTGGAGATTGTCATTGATATCTCCCTCATAAGCGGAATGTCCGTCGAAGACTGCAGGATCCCCTGCTGCATCTGTGTGTAGACAGATTGCAGGATCAGCTAAGTAGTGAGCTGCCACACCCAATGCGAAAAATCCTTTCTCCCAATTCTCTAATGTAAAATTGGCTCTAGCAAAGTCATACCATCTTTGAGCCGCAATAGGGGCAAATTTCTCTCCGGTTACGGGATAGTAGAGGTGATTATCCCAATCTTGCCAGGCTTGATCGGGAGTAGTTGACCCAGCTAAGATCTCAGGAGAATAATATTGGAATGCATCTGCCCAACTACTATTCGAGATATCACTAGATGCCTCATTTACGAGAAACTGATGAGTCACCAATCCCCAAGCTGAAACTGGTTTTACAGTTGGAGATATTACAATTACTGAAACTAATGGCACTAAAAGCAGTGCCATGATAAGCCATTGCTTCCTCATAGCATTCCATGAGGAAGCATTTGGCTATTAAGTAATACGTCCCTCACTGTTTCTTCTTCATTACGACTACACCTATGATTACTATGACTGCAACACCGCCTCCAATTGCAGCGAGCACCATCGGATCTAACTCTATTGGAGGTCCAGTTCCCGTGTTAGTGGGAGTTGTAGTCGTTGGTGGTTCTAGAGGATCAGTAGTGACAGTGTATTGGCCTTGTGGGGACACGAATACTCCTCCAAATATGTCGTATACAACAAAATACATTGTGATGACGGTATTCTTTGGAAACGGTCCCACTGTACCTTCTAATGTCGCCGTCCTAATGCGTATTGTACCATTTTGCCAACCTGAACCATCATCATAGAAACCAACCACTTTCTTCAGGAACCTCGCATCACCTCTGGCAATTGGATACGCGATAGTGACGTTGGTACCTGTGTATCCTACTTCCGTCGAAAACATCGATGAGTGCATTCCAACATTGATTATTCCTCCGATTCCGAAAATCGTAGGTTTGAGATGCACGCTGGCATTGAAATCCAATAGATTGAGCACCATCGTGAAATATCCTTCGAGCTGAGTTGTGATGTTAGTTTCTAGTAGAAGATACCCGTTGGATGGTATAACAGCAATCGTGCTGTCATACGGTGATGCCAGGGCACGGGAGAAATACCGCGACATGTTGAATTGAATCGCGTCTGTATAATCATTCGTGATGTTCAGTATGAGTTCTGTTTGTGTTTGATCATAGACGAAACGGTATTCTGGAGATACTACCTCTATTGCAATATCCTGAGCCTCAGCTGATGTTGCATTGTGAGCAAGTTCTATAGCTCGCTGAGGACTACAATAGTCATAAGCTACTTGTGCATCCTCAAGATAGAGTTCTGCAAGTGTTGCTTTGTTCCCATTATCAGTGTCAATAATTCCCGCGGCATTAGTGATTTCAGTTTCAGCCTCCCCCATGAGTTCAAAGTACCTATCTAACCAAACTTGTTGACCAGCCACAATGTTGGATATTTTGTCTACAATGACCAGTCGTTTTTCAAGAATTGCATTCACTATATCCATATCAGAAAGACTTCCATCTGGCCCAGTAGTTTCATTTACAAATATGACATTAACAACTTTGCCAACAAACTCGAAAGAGTGTCCATCACTTGCACCATAGAAGGGTTTGGTATATCCATCTTCCCATAGACCATGATAGAATCCTGTATTGTCTATTTCAATCGCGTCATATCCATAAGATTCCCATTGTACATATGTTTCCATATATGGGGCTGATATTGTTGGATGACATAAAGAAATCATGGCACCTTGAGCATGTGCACCAGCAATCATGTCTGCCTGTGTTTGTACGTATATGTTTGCAGTCAATGGAAACGCCAATGAATGATGTCCTCGCGAGAGCTCAGCTCCTACAATAATCTTAATGTCAATACCATTTGATTCTGCAACGCCCCTCATAGCTAACGCACCAGTGATTCCACCAGTGCCTCCTGGATTAGGCGATTCATAGCTGTGGTCGGTCATCACCATGTAATCCAGTCCTCTCATGACCCCAGACCAGAGCATGTCCGCTGGGGAGTCGGCACCATCACTATGTGTAGTGTGATCGTGAATGATTCCGTTATAGGCTACATAGCTCTCCACTTCTGTAGGTGTAAGGGCCGGACCAGTGCCAATCGGAATCACAGCTTGAGCTGGGACAACTACTTTTCTTGGAGAGATTCCAACGAGCCAATCAGCTATGTTAAGTCCAAATTGAAAGAGGTCATCGTTCTCGACTTGCCACTGTAACTCTCTTCGAAATTGCAAAAATGGCGCAAGAGCTCCAACGCACACTACTTTACCTGAACCATATTCAGATACAGCAACAACAGGATCGCCATCATATTCCACAACGGTTGTTGCAGGACTTTCAACCGTAAGTGTGGTTCCTTTTAACTTGTAATCGATATTGGAGTGAATAGAGCTAACATCCTGAGTGATTTGATGAGTACCCAAATCAGTTATGGTGGCAACCCACGAATCATCTACATTTGTATTGAATGTTATACCGTATGTCTGTGAAAGCGCATTGAGATTCACTGATGAAAAATGCCATGTTGGACTATTGTCTGTACCAACAAGAATGAGTCCTCCTCCTGCTTGTACAAAGTTATTTACAGCGGTCACTTCAGCTCCTGTGAGTGCCACCATTGGGAAGACGAGGAACAGAATATCAACACCAGACAATATACCTGAGTCAAGTTGCTGATCAAAATTAGTGTCTGTTTCATAACCTTGCTCCTCTAAAATCCACGCATACAATGAAGCATTTGCAGGTGTAAATGCTTCACTTCCAAGTGCACAATGTGCCTCGTCGAAGAGTACTTTGTAACCTATCTGACTAACTTGAGTAGTTTTGACAGGAGCTTCTGTGACTGAAGCGGTCACTGAATCTGTGCTGATTAGAACTGGCACAAAGAAGAGTGCCAAGAACAGAGATACAATTAGAATTTTGGCGTGATTTTTCAATTCACAAACCTCTCTTACTTACTCTCTATAAGTTCTCCAATTAAATGTGTCTGAAAATGATAGTTGAGTTTCAGAGTGAAACCTTGCATTAATTTATGAAATTTGAAAAAAAGAAAAGTGAGAGGTAGATTTCTCTACCTCTGATAGAAGTGTGTCTACCTTCTCCTAGCAACAACTACTATGATAATGACCACAACTACAACGCCAACGATTGCCATCAACATGACTGGATCAATCACGAATGGAGGTGGTGCAGTTGTAGGTGGATATGGATTCATAGCGTAGTTCATACCGAATGCGATGGTCTGTGTAACGAAAATCTCGCC
>JBHLRT010000277.1:0-3964 GCA_048882305.1 Candidatus Thorarchaeota archaeon | reverse complement strand
AGTATGAATTCAACTGGTTTTGAAACAAAGTCATTTTCGATGAGAAGAAACTTTAATCAAAAACTGAAACAAGACATTAGGGATATTTCAAAACACATTATGAGCCTGATACCTGAGATTAATGAGAATACGAGAACTAGACTTTCAGAAATTGTTGCTCATCGCCGTAGTGTTATTGGAAAAATCATGCCAATTATTCTTGATGATTCAGTTGAAGAAATATACCTAGATCGTCCTGAGGTTCCTATTTATTTTGATCATCAGAAGAATGGTAGATGTATTACTAAAGTTACTTTTCATGAAAACGAAGTACCGAAAATAGTAACATTGATTCGATCTGAGAGCAATCTTCACTTGGACCGAAGTAATCCATCTCTAAAAATGAATTTTCAGATTCATGATGCAATCCTGCGGTTTTCCGCAAGTGTTCCACCTCTAAGTCCTGATGGTTTGCATCTAGAAATACGTCGAGCCAAAAACATTCCTTTCTCAGTTCGCGATCTCATCAACAATAACACTTTGGCTCCAGAAGCCGCTGCAATCTTGCTTCTTGCAGTTTCGTGTCGTTTCAATATCACTTTGACCGGAGGTCCTGGAACTGGTAAGACGACTTTGTTGAATGCATTGGATATGACAACGCCCAAATGGTGGAGAAAAATCTACATTGAAGATGCTATTGAAAGCCGGGAACAGAGATTACATCACCAAGTACGTTTTAGAGTAGACCCAATAGATGAACAGTCGGTCCGGTTTAGAAAAAGTGATGAAATTATAAAATGTCTTCATAGATCACCGGACTATTTGATTCTTGGAGAAATTCAAACAGCTGAACATAGTCAAGCACTATTTCAAGCAATCACTGCTGGTTTACGAACAATTCAGACTTGTCATAGTGATTCGGCATCAAGTTTAATTTCTAGGTGGAAATTTGGACACGGTATATTAGATGACAATCTTGCATTAATGGATGTGATAGTCACTCTTGAAAGAGCAAAGCCAGGTGAATCGAAACGACAAGTGAGTGAAATCATAGAAATAAGAAGGAAAGAAGTGAATGGATTATTGGAATTTTCAGGTCTGAATGTGGTCTATGATAATAAACAAGGAATAGTTGATAATTGGGCTCAGGATGGGGCGTTCATTTCCCGTGCAAGAAATTTGGGATTTGAAAGCCATATTCCCGCTTTAAAAAATCTGATTCAGAAGATGATTCAAAGCTCAAGCAACATCAATATTGACGAGTTAAGTGAGAAAATGTGGTCATATGGACATCCTATGATGTATATTGATCAAAAATCATGAAGTGATGTATTCTTTTTGGGGGCTTTAAAAGGAAACAGAGGAACATGAGTTCAAGGTGTATCTCTTTGGCAAAGGATGATAGTTTGATTCAAAATAATAAGGGAGGACCCTTGGTAGAGGAAAGTCTCCTTCTCGGTCTTGCAGTTGTAACAGTATCTATTGTGATTGCAGTCATCCTTCAGGCTACTGGATGGGCACAGAATGTTGTAGAGGGTCTATTACAACTGTTACAAGATAGTTGGAGTAGCCTGACTCAGTTATTTGGTACGCCATAATTTCGGAAGCCAAGTTTTGGGGAAAGGCTTATTTGTAGAATTCTAAAGGAGCCCTCTCGCGCTCCGGACTGGCTTTCCATTTACGGCTCCGGTAGAATATTGTATAACTCTTACAATAGTACCGATTGTAGTCCGGCCCAGCATGGGGGACTCTCGATCCCCCGACCCGGGTTCGAATCCCGGCCGGAGCACCAATTCATATTTTCATCCTACGAGGTATTTCCTCCGAATTAATGGAACTGTTGATATTCCTATTGATGCGATAAGGGCGAGTGCTAACCCTGTGATACCAACACCTTGTAATGACATGATATCGGATTGTGAAATTTCAATCTGGAATGAACCATCTGTAGAAAGAACAGAAGTGGAAGATTCTGATTCATAAAACAGGATGAAAGTACCACTGGTAGCAGGGATTTTTAGACTAAGAATGATTAGACCTTCCTCCTCACTTTCAACATCGGTTATTGAGTCTAGCCAACTGAAACGAACATGAATTCCTTTTGGAGATGAGCCATTGAGAGCTTTTACTCTAAGACATACTGATAACTTACGCAACGACGTAACAGTTTCATAAGAATCTAATTCGATTCGTATAGGCATTAGGTGGGTAACTTGGAGATTGTAGTCAGATCTAGTTGTCAATTCATACAGAGTAGCATTTCCAGCATAGAATAGAGAGATGTTGTATTGATTTTCGATAAATGGAACTAGAAAGACAAAAGTTGCACGACCATGGATATCGGTCGAAACCGAGAATTGGTATACATCATCAATCAAAAGTAGAATGTGTCTGAAAGAGCAATTACCAGCCCAATCGTTCATTTGAATTTCAAGACTTACATTTTGGTTAGGGAACGCATAATGTTCAACATTACTGGCTACTATGGATATCTTGGGATTAGACCAGACAGTGAGTGTACTAGTTAAACTTGAATTCATAATGAAAGAATTCTCTGTAAGTTCGATGTTTAAGACATGAACTCCTGAAGGTCCTTTTAATTCGTATTGGATGGTTGTTGTTATTTCGGTTGTACTAGCTGCGATTGTGAATCTTTGATTGGAGGTTGTATCAGATATTGTGATTAGAAAACTCGGTATAATACGACCTAGCAAATCAGAAATTGAAATTGAAATCTCAACATTATCATTAATCTTAGCTGATTCTGGTGGTTCAATAATTACTAGTACAGGACTCAAAACATCAAACGATGTTTCAAAAAATGATTCAGCATATCGTTCTGTCCCGTTATAGGATAATCTTATTGTATGTGGACCAAGTGAAAATCTTTCATTGATATTAACAAAGAGATGAACAAGACCCGAATTATTGGTGATGGTATCTAGTAGAAATTGACCATCTAAGGTAACTTCTAGAACCTCGTTTGGTAATGATTCGGTTGATTCTGAAAGTTGAAAATGGATATCGAAGAATTCGTTTAGTGTAATTTCATCAGGAGTAGAACCTTGAGGAATGATTGTTGTTGGAATTTTGGAAATATCGACCGTAAATGTGTATTCAGATTTATCTAGGAAATATACTAAGTCTTGATTGTAGACGACACGGATATCATTACTTCCTAAAGATATCCATGAACTGTTACACTCTATTTGGAAATGTGTTTCTCCTAAAGCATTGGTCTTGTTCATTGCAAGTAGGGTATTGTCTTTGTATACAGCTATTGCTGCATCTTCTATTGATCTATCTGAATCATCAATTAAGTGAACTGAGAATGATAGGATGTCTCCTGGAGCAAGTGTATCTGTAGTCTGGTCGATTACAATATTTGTAGAAGACAAAACTGTCAAAACTATCAATTGATATGAAGGCGCTAATGAGAGCGAGTCATTTCCATAGAAAGTTGAATTAATTGTTGTAGGTCCTAGTGGATAATCTATTGGAACAATCCAAGATATTGACGCAATTCCATTGGCATCTGTTGTGTCTGAACCAAGTTCTATATTTTGAGTCTGATCAAAGAAGAATATCATCTGATTTGCAACAGGAGTTCCATAACTTCCATTCTGAAGAAGAATCGCGGAGATTGTAATTGTATCACCACGAATTACTAGGGTTTCTCCTTGAGCTGCAGCAAGCTCTGCATGTGATAAAGCAACTGACATTGAAAAAAGTACTATGAGTACTGCTGAAACCCAGTGTGATTTTCTAATTCCGTTTTCCTCCTTAAGGAAGTGATATACCTTGTATGTTCTTGGTGTCTTAGCTAGAGTTACAAAGTTCGAACAGTGATAGTCACTTTTCTGAGCTTTACCACCAGTTCATCATTCATTTTTGGGGTTTTTATTCTCCTATAGAATCAGTATCATTCTATCATGGTTTAGGGGTGTTCATAAGCTAAACGAGGGTACGATGGTTCGGTTCAGCA
>JBHLRT010000276.1:0-3968 GCA_048882305.1 Candidatus Thorarchaeota archaeon | reverse complement strand
CGAAGGCAAGTGAAATAGAGTTTCCTGGTCGTCGCGTAGTGCTATCGGACTCTGTGGGATTCATTAGTGATCTTCCTAATCCGCTTCTTCAAGCATTCAACACGACACTCATGGAAGTTTCTGATGCTGATGTTATCATCCTAGTTGTAGACGCATCAGACTCTACAGAGGAGATGCTACGCAAAGTCAATGCATGTCTTGATACATTCAACGAAATCGAAGCGAATGGAATTACAATGGTAACTGCACTCAATAAGATAGACCTCTTAGAGGGAGAGGAAATTGAAGAAAGAGTTCAGCATCTTTCAGGCTGTTGCCCTATTGTTGTGCCTATTTCCGCTGAAAAACGGATTGGATTAGAGAGATTGCTTGTCGTAGTAGAGGAAAAATTACCAAAATTGCAGAGATATTCCATTATACTCCCTTATGGTAATGAAGGAATGTCAACACTGTCTTGGTTATACGACTCTGGTGATGTGGAGTCCGTGCAGTACATTGGAAATGACATCGAAGTCACAGTGAGTCTGAGTAATGAACTCGCAGACAAGTTTGGTAGGGAAAAACCAGATTTTGAAATGAATAGACTGAATCCTTAGTGGTCTATCAATTTAGCAAAACCAATTTAGGGTGGCTGATGGTTCTCTCAGTAAGAAACATCGGAGATCTAGACACTGTCTGAAACACGGCTTAAACGCTTACTCGCTAAGGGAGAATTTGTGGTCACGGCTGAAATAGGTGCCCCTCATGGAGCAGATTACAATCTCATCTCTGAACGAACTGAGATTGTGCGCGATTATTGTGACGCAATAAATGTGCCTGACAATGCAAGAAGCATTCCGACTATGAGCAGTTCTACTTGTGCATTTTATGTGTTACAGACTGGAGCAGAACCAATAATGCATCTAACACTAAGAGACCGGAATAGACTATCAATTCAAAGTGAACTCTATGGTGCGTACGCATTGGGAATCAGAAATATCTTGATTGTTACTGGAGACCATCCTCGTTATGGCTCTCATCCTGAAGCCAAAGTAGTCTATGACTTGAACACTATCGAAATAATCTCTCTAATTGCAAGGCTTCGCGAAGGAATTGATTTTGCTGGGGCGGAATTAGAAGGCGCACCTGACTTCTTTATTGGAGCGGCGTTCAATCCAAATGATGCTGCTCTTGAAGACCATGTTCTTCATACTGGGAAGAAAAAGAATGCGGGCGCTCAATTCTTTCAGACTCAAGCAGTATTTGAACCTGAAAAGCTCAAGGATTTTATGGGATTAGTATCAGGTTTGAAACTCAAGGTCCTA
The DNA here is from genome assembly GCA_048882305.1 of Candidatus Thorarchaeota archaeon. Taxonomy (GTDB): domain Archaea; phylum Asgardarchaeota; class Thorarchaeia; order Thorarchaeales; family Thorarchaeaceae; genus SMTZ1-45. The sequence continues at coordinate 2,664 of JBHLRT010000276.1, read as the reverse complement.
GCTGGAATAATTCCCTTGAGAGATGCAGAGATGGCTGAATTCATGAATACTCATATCCCTGAAATTTCGATTCCAGATAATATCATCAAACGCATGGAAGATGCAGGTAAGGGTCTCGATGAAGAATCTCGAATAACGGCGATGAAAGAAGAAGGCATTGAAATCGCCTTGGAAACATTGGAGGCAATCAAAAAAATCAAAGGTGTTAATGGAGTCCATCTCATGGGTGTCGGATGGACTGAAAGTATCGTTGAAATTTCGAAGAGAGCTAAATTGTTTCCCCGACCAAAATGAGGTGTATAATATGTTTGTATTCAAGAAAGATCAACAAACGTTTGATTTTGGAGGAATCACTATTGGCGGACACCCAGGTGAAAATCCTACAGTTTTGATTGGAGGTCTATTCTTCAAAGGTCAGCCAATCATGGAAAATACAAGGGAAGGTATTTTCGATAAGAAAATGGCAAAACAATGGATTGACACTGGAACAAATATGGTTGAAAAAACCGGCCATCCCCTCGTTATTCAAGCATACGGTAGAACCCCTTTGGCAATGGAGAAACATCTCTCTTGGCTGGCTGACAATTTCAATGGTCCTTTTATGTTTGAATCGACGAATGCAAATGCAAGGATTCGTGCTATCGAATACTGTGAAGAAGCTGATCTTTCTGAGAGAGCTATCTATAATTCCATCAATCTCTCCATGAAAGATGATGAAAAGGATGTTCTGAAGAACAGCTCACTAAATATGGCTGTGGTCCTTGGATGGTCACCAAGAGCTACAACCCTAATTGATAGAATGAACACAATCAAGGATACAATTACCCTCTCCAAATCCTTGGATATTGAAAAGATACTTGTTGATCCCGCAACGATGCCAGTTGGTGCCGGTTTTGGATTGGAATATAGAACTACACTAGCTATAAAGTCCGAATTAGGTCTTCCAACATGTTTAGGACCACACAATGCTCCTTCGGCATGGAGATTCATTAAGCAACCTGGTTTTAACGATGAAAGCATTCTGATTTCGACTCTCGTTGCATCAACAGTCGCAGCTCAACTCTTTGCTACTGACTCGGTCATGTTTGGATCTCTTCTTCATGCAAGAGAGGTATTTACATCAGTAGCATTGATTGCTAATGCAATGGCTTCAGCAGTAGCAGAAGCGAATAGAGTACTGGACATTGACAGAGAACTCTTCGTACCCCCAACATATGACTAGGAGTGTGACTAGACACAATGAGTAACGAACATGAATGGCCTCCGATATCTGGCGATTTTGAGATTGGAGACCCCGCTCATTGCGTGGCAATATGTACACTCGGTAAGAAACTTCTCGTAGACACTGATTATGCAATAATTGGGACTTGTAAGACTGAAAATATCGGAATTGAACGAGTCATAATTAATGTCATATCAAATCCAAACATTCGGTATCTCATTTTAGCTGGACCTGAGATACCCGGTCACCTTACTGGTCGTTCTATGAGATCGCTGTATCAAAATGGAGTCGATTCTGACACGCGAAAAATAATCGATGCAGAAGGTGCTATTCCATATATTGAGAATATTCCAATAGAAGGAATCGAGCAATTCAGGGAACAAGTAGAGCTAATTGATATGATCAATACCAATGATCCTGCTAAAATTGGTGCGAAAGCAAAAGAGCTAAGTTCAACGAAACCCGATGCCTACTCAAAAGGAGCTATGTGGGTGGAGTTCAAAGTTGCAGCGAAAAAATCAGTAAAACGCACTATAGATGGTGACATTATGCTCCTCCCTGAGTATGGTATTATTCTAGACTCTTCAAGTTCCTTTGTAAAAGATCAACAATCACATGCTGTTGTATCAGAGAACCCATCATCAACTACCATCGAAGTCCAGAATGATGGGACTGGAACAATCCTCTTCGGGAGGGAGGTGTAACTCTCATGTTTGTGTTTGAGAAAGAACAGGTAATTCATTCGATTGGAAATGTAAGGATTGGAGGTAATCCTGGTGAGGCTGCGACAGTTTTAGCTGGAACCATCTTCTATAGTGGTCACAAGATAGTTACTGACCCAAAGAAAGGGGTGTTCGATAAAGACTTGGCAAGTTCACTTGTTCTTAAGCAGGATGAGATGTCATCGATGACAGACAATCCTGCTCTTGTTCAAATCTTCTCTGAGTCTGAAGAGGCATTAACGAGGTATATTGACTTTGTCACAGATATCACAGATGCCCCATTTCTTATTGATTCAACAGAACCTATGGTACGTATATCTGGTTTACAGTATGCTGAAGAAATCGGTCTACTTGATAGAGCTATATACAATTCACTGAATGTTTCAGCTACGGAAGAGGAGTTAGATGCGTTACGAGAGATCCAACACGAATGTGCTATACTACTTGCTTTCAATCCCCAAGACCCGTCCATAGCAGGAAGACGTGCTGTCCTTGAGAAAGGCGCTTTGACTCTTAAGAAAGGACTTCTTGATTTTGCATCTGAATTAGGGATTACAAAACCTCTCATCGATACCGCAGTGACTGCAGTTGGAGCTGGAGCTGGATCAGCAGCAGCATTCACCTTTGTTTCAAAGACTGTTTATGGGCTGCCCACTGGCTCAGGTGTACATAATGCTCCATCGTCGTGGCTTTGGCTAAGAAAATACAAGAAAGTAAACA
>JBHLRT010000275.1:0-3972 GCA_048882305.1 Candidatus Thorarchaeota archaeon | reverse complement strand
CATCAATGTCGCCCTGTTGATTATAGTAATCTACTGCAGAAAGTGCCTGTTGAATTGCGTTTTCTTCAACTTTCAAGAAAACTAACGCTTGTGCAGGGGTCTTTAGGAACTTGAGCTTCTTTGCACCTGAAATACCAGATGAAACATCACCAATTGATGCTATGATTTTTCTAATTCCTTCATCTACACCTGCACTTCCAACCCTACGTCGGCCACGGACTACCAGTATGACAATAATCAGAAATAATGGAGCTGCTGTTAATATGAACATCCATGCTATTGGACCGAATGGAATACCGAGTGATTGAAAGAAGTTAGAGATTGGTCGGAATAGCTCAATTATGGAATTACTGAATTCTACCCAAGGAGTTTGCAATTGTTTCACCTACTGGTATTAGTCCTATGCATTTGTACGCAATTTTGTATGCTATTTTACTTTTCGTGTAAGGATTAGGATTTGTAAGACACCGGTATGATAAGGTTGGGGTCTTATAGATACGGTCCTTATCAGTTATCAAGACACGGGGGCTCATAAACATGTCTTTGACTAATCAAAATACCGGACGTATTTGAGTGTGTATTGGGTGAATATCATTAGTCAGCAAATGGATTCAACCCAGTTTGTCTTAATTGCATTTTAATAGACTAGAATATGCTCAAGGTGATTTAGTATGGAACTATTTGACCCATCAATTGAATTTTATGTGATGCACGAGAAAGCGTGGAAATTTGGTGGTGGTGACATCCTCAATCCACAAGGTGAGAAGATTGGATCCATGCATAGGAAACTTCTATCGATGCGGGCTGAAATTGAACTGAGAAATCCTGATGATTCAGTTGTGTGTATCATCAACAAGAAACTGATTAGTGCCCGACCAATATATGATGTCAAGGCCCCTACTGGTGAACTGATTGGTAGAGGGAAGAAACCCATGATTGCTCTCAGAGGTTCAGTGGATATGTACGACCCTGAGGACAGATTGATTTACAAGGCTCAAGGTGGCGTCATGAAATGGAACTTCAGGATAACTCATCCGAAGGACAAGAATCAGGTCTACGCAGAAATCAGGAAGAGCGATAAGTGGAGAGATATTTTCGCTCCGATGTTTAACTTCAAAGATAGATATGTCATCCATATTCTTGATCCGATGGCACCCAGAATGATGTTGCTTGCATATGCTATTATCATAGACAATGTCTATCACGACAAGTAATGGTGCTACTGCGAAAACTCTATAATATATTCAGAGTGACCAGCAGGTTGTGCCCCAGTGGCTTAGAGGCTATAGAATCTCTGATTCCCAGAGAAGCAGTCAAAGCGGCTGACTTGTAATCAGCAGGTCGCGAGTTCAAATCTCGCCTGGGGCTCCACTTCTTTCTGACCACCGATTTTGTATTACACAAAATACAGATGCCAGTATATTGCTTGTATTTCCAGCCAATAAAGAAAGAGTGAAACAATCAGTCCCAAAATAATGACCAGTTGAAATACCCTTTTTCTTGTTTTATGACGAAACCCAAACATCCCAATAATCAGTCCTATTGCGCCACCAATAAAACCAAAGATGAAGAGAGTTGCTTCACTCACCCGCCATCCGTCATTCTTGGCTTTTCTCTTGTCCCACCACATAATGATGATGGCTAAGAAATTGATTAGGATAAGGTAAGACGCAAATGCCCAAACTGTTGGAGGAAGACTCAGCCAGATAATCAGGTCTTGGAGCAGTTGCATCTATCCATCCATCCTTTTTGCTGCAGCCTCTAGAGCAACGATGAGATCTAGTTTTTTTCCAGTAAGGAAATTGATTGTAGCTCCTCCACCGGTACTGATGTGTGTGATTTGGTCCTCGAGTTCCATCTTCTGTGCCATTGCACCCATATGACCGCCACCAACGACTGTAACGCCCTTGCATGCTGCAATTGCAGAGAGAATAGCTGAAGTACCATTAGCAAACGCTTCTTTCTCAAAGTAGCCCATTGGTCCATTGGCAAAGACAACAGCGGAATCACTGATGATTTTTACATACTTGGTAATTGTTTTTTGACCAATATCTAAGAAAGGATCATCGTTCATTTCATTGAATTCACAATCATATCTCGTATTCGATTTTTCAACCGATGCATCTTCAGGAATAATGATTACATCTGGATATTTCTTCAAGAGTTCCCCTGCAATGACAATTGCTGATTCAAATCCCTTGATAGGTTTCGAGTAGGTATTTGATATTTTTTGAGCTGCTATCAAGAATAATGTGGCAACAAGTCCACCGAGAATCGCATTATCTACTCGTTCTGTAGCAAGTAGTTTATCAAGAGTATTGACCTTGTCCTCGACTTTGCTACCACCCAATACAAGAGTCCATGGATGCTTGTCTGTAGCTGTAGCTGAGGTTAAGGTGCGGATTTCTTTCTCTACCAATCGTCCTGCGACAGATGGCAGAACTGTTGTGAATCCCACTAACGATGCCTGAGAACGATGAGCAGCACCAAATGCATCGTTTACAAAGATGTCGAATAAAGGATAAAGTTCCTGAACAATAGCTTCTTGAGCTACTTCAAGTGGTGGACCTTTCTTTAGTTCTCCTTCAAAATAGCGGACATTTTGAAGTACTAAGATTTCTCCTACCTTGACTTCAGATATTGCCTTCTTGGCTTTCGCTCCGAAGATATCATCGATAAACTTTGCATTGAATCCAAGTTTCTTCAGCGCTTCTGTATGTTGCTCAAGAGAGATGAAATCATCACTTCCTGGTCGGCCCTGATGAGCCATTAGAACAACCTTACTATTGCGAAGTTCTTGCAGTGTTTGCTGAACGGCTTCAATCCGAGAGATATCAGTTATTTTCTTGGTTTCGGGATCAACTGAGCAGTTCATGTCAACACGAAGCAATACTCTTTTTCCTTTTACGTCAACATCATCAAGTGTTTTGAATGTGAGATTCATACTCCATCTCCATTCATGATTAGAGCTGATTCCAATAAAGAGATTACCAAAGGGCTAGTGACTTACCATTCACCAGAAGCAATAGCATTTGCAAATGATTCGAGCATTGGACCTTTAGGATATCTGATAGGCATAAAATATCGTGTACCATCCTTTAGGGTAATTCTGAGGTTTCTTTCTGCGCAGACCTTCAGTAGTGCTCTCAAAGCTTCAATTGTCCAATCGGTGATATCTACAACACCTGAGTTGATTGATTCACGAATGAGTTTCTCAAAATGAGGTCTTTGAATTGCTTTGATGATTCTCCCCAATGATTCCACTCGAAGCCTTCTGTTTTCAGTATCATCTTCGGTCATAATTGGGTCGATTGACATGTCTGTAAGTGTAGATGGTATCTATTAAACACCAATAGAAGATGGAGTTTCTATACTATATTGAAGTGTTTAGGAGTACATTCGACATTGGGATCTTTTGGTCTGAAATATACGGCCCATCGGATTTTGTCTATCTTTGATAGGAAAACACGATTACTATCTTTCAATTCTCTTGCTTTCATTGTCGCGTCAAATATGTTATCAAATATGTTTGCTAATCTATAAACGCGGCCACCTACCAATTTCCATTTTTCTTTCTTCATGGCGTTAAGTCTAGATTATGCCTAATAATCCCGTCAGGGTAAAGGGAGAATAATGTGTGAGTATAGATTTCGATGGAATGATTAATAACTATATTATTAACAATTGTTAATGATATATAATGGATTGGCCATCGAAAAGAAAAGGTATAGCAGTCCCGATTTTGTTGGTTCTTTTTGGAGTAACATTGCTGCTTGGGTGGAATCTTCCTTCAGAGGTCAGTAGTACTAATGAGCAGGGACTAGTACTGAAACTGGCTTTTCCAAATTTGTCCTTCGTAAGGCCGGTAGACCTGCAAAATGCAAATGATGGCACAAACCGGCTTTTTGTTGTGGAGAAACCAGGTCTGATACGTGTGTTCAACAACACCCATGATGTCAATGAAACTCATAT
>JBHLRT010000274.1:0-3992 GCA_048882305.1 Candidatus Thorarchaeota archaeon | reverse complement strand
ATTCATTTTCTTGAGCTTGGTCTCTCAGCAGACTCCACTACTGCAGACTTCATACCTGATTTACGACCGCTAACTTACATTACATCCAGTGATGCACATTCACCTTCTCCAAGTAAGCTTGGACGTGAGTTTGTACGATTCGAAATGAAAAAGCCAACTTTCGAAGAACTCAAGCTTGCCCTCACACGAAAAGGTGGACGAAAACCTCTGCTTAATGTTGGACTTGATCCTAGACTGGGCAAGTATTTTCTATCATTCTGTTCTAGCTGTAGACGAACACTGATTATTCAGAATGGACATGAAAGTCCTAGCTTTGATGATCTAAACATCTACATCAGTTGTAGAAATGCGGATGATAAGAAACGACTTCTTGACGACATCCATAAACGCAAAGTGAAATGTCCTGCTGATGGTAAGAATCTGCGACTTGGAGTGCAAGATCGCGCATCTGCAATTGGGGATGGTGAGGTCAAGACTCCTTCTCATCGACCCCCATACTTACACATTGCGCCTTTGCTAGATATCATTACATTATCAATTGATGTCAAATCTGCCAACTCGAAACAAGCTCGGTCATTATATGATTCTCTACGTGAAAAGTTTGGCCCAGAAACACTCATACTTACAGAGGCTCCTATTAAAGAGGTACGAAATTATAATGAACGGGTTGCTCAAATGCTAGATGCTTATCGTAGAAAGACACTTGGTTACATTATTGGTGGTGGTGGCAGATATGGCACACTCATTCCTCCTTGGGAGACCGAATAAGAATGACTGTTGTTAGAGGTATCATTCGAGAGGTTGGAAAGAGCCGGACAACACGCGTATCAGCTCAGCGGTGGTATGGCTCAACGGATATTGTGGTTCAACATGAAGAAACTGGAAAGACATACAATGTTCGGCTCTCTGCAAGTGTTATGGAAAAACACAGATTCCTTCCACGTGTAGGTATGAAGGTGATTATCCATGGGTATGTTGAAGAAGCTGATTACGGTCTCTCCGATTTTTCTGTATCACGAGTAACTGATATTAAACACGTAGGAGCAGGTGTGAAGAAAATTCACAAGTTGGACTGAGGGTTATTTCTTTTGCCTGATTAGGAAAGCTGGTGGCAGAATCCACTCTGATCTACATTTTGGACATTTAGATGGGGCTTTTGATGACTTCCCTACTTTGAACTTGAATTGACATTTCCCACAAATTGCAGGGCGAATCAGAAGTTCTTTGTTCTTCCTCTTCACTGATTTCGATATATGGTCAACATCTTCGTAGACTATGGACTTTCTTTTGATGTCTAGATTTTCACAGATTTCATCAGCTGTCATTGGGTGTTCTGTTTCTTCCAAGAGATCAGCTATCTTTTCTCTTCTTGTTGACATTACATTCTTGTCCAGACTGCTTTCTGAAAAACACTTTCGGTTGTACAAGCTTTTGAACACCTTGTTCAAAACGTAGAGTCATATCTTATTTCGTATCATCATTTCATTGATATAAAATGAGAAATTACAACACTGGTATCTCTAGTAAGGTAATGGCTTCGGTACTTGCCGCGGTTATATTAACAGCTGGCGTATATGCCATTGCTGTTTACTTCCCTGGAATGGAACCTAATACTCCTGGGCCTACGGCCCTAGGCGCACAGACTGCAGCGTTCCTAAACTCAATGCGTGACAATGTTGTGTGTTACTTCATTGGGAATTCCACTTTTGCAAATGAAGATCTCTCTGACTACTACGCACTTGCCCATCCGGGTGCGTATGTTGATGGTGTGCGTATGGACAAGAACGCTACAGGTGGATCTATAGAAATATTATTCGCTCCATGGTCCGATTACTTAGTTGGTTCGGGTTCGATTTCAACCGCTGAGTGGAATAGTCTAAGCGGTCTTATTATTGACGAAGGAATTGGTAAAATGGAAGCTCCTGAAGCACCTCCAGCAGGACCGTTCCCACTGAATTGGCCTCCTACTCTCTATTTCAGCCTGTACTTCAATGATAACACATGTTTCACAGCAGGCTTCTCTGAGCTTGATGGATTCGTGTGGGTTGAAAATGGCACATGGACTGGAGCGTTTGAAGAAAATGGATGGCCAATGATAAGTAGTTGGGATGGCGGTTACTGGCTTGTTGAAGGCGGTCACCTAGCTGCTGGAATGAATGCCCTATTTACTTCAATTACTAGCCACGTGTCTTATCCAGAGTGATGGGTGTTACGCCCATCCTCTTGTTTTTATTTGCCTGTTAACATTCATATTGGAATCCTGACAGGCAAGTGATATGATGAGTGATAAAGGGGATACAGACTTTCTTGACAAGCTGCTCAAAGGTCGAACCATGAGTGTATATTCTCTTCTTCTCACAAATGGAGCGATGGGTGTTAGAGATGTACAAAGAGCATTGGGATTTTCAAGTCCTAGCTTGGCACTTCATCACCTGACCAAACTCTCTGAGCTTGATCTTGTTTCCAAAGATGCCTATGGAATATATTCTGTAAAACGAACTGTGAGAGTTGGGTCACTCTCGTTATTCATCAAACTCGGTACTCATCTTCTTCCAAGATTCCTCTTCTTGGGAACTCTATTCAGCGCAATGTTATTGGTCTATCTACTAGCTTTCGCCTCGTGGCCATTAAATGGAGGGGACATTATGTTCATCTCTATGAGTATGATTGCCATTTTACTCTCTTTCTATGAAAGTAGACGCATATGGTTACTCAAGCCATTCTAATTTCTCGGTGTAAATGAGCGGAAGGTATAGGTTATAATATGATACCACCTAATGTAAGATTGAGAGTCAACTTAAGGGATGGCATTCTATTGGAACAGACTAAGCTTATGCCACAGCCAGAAAAGGTACAGCATCAGTCTTACAATGATAGAGTGTGTGCTAAATGCATGGGGCATCGCCATCTTTGCGGAATCAAACCCTGTCCCATTCTTATGAGAGCTAAAGCACAAGCTCAAATTGATAACGCTTTCACAGGGACCGATTTGATAGGTGCATCGCCTCCATCTGTTTTTGTTGGCGAAAGTGGTTATCCCAAAGTGCTTGCAGGTCCATTGGTTCCACCATTGCGTTCTGAGGAAGCAGCATACATGGAACGACCTGACCACTGGTTAACAAAATCGATTGACGAAATCCTATCTCTAAGGTTCAGTCTTGTAAGAACGAAAAAATACATCCCGGTCACTTCAGCTTCGGATCCATCGCGAGACCTCGCTGAAACTCAGACATTGGCACTCTCTGAAAGCCCACTTGTTTCTGAAGCTACTCTGCTTAAGCGGCCTCAGTTTACTACTGTATTCTCGGATGTGACATTGCCAATAGGACCATCAGCACCACTTCGTACATTCAAACTGGACGACAATCCAAAAGTTCCCAAAGCAATTGACAAAGTAGCATCTGATACTGATCTAAAAGCTGTTACTGGCATCAAAGAGCTTTTTGATGATGGAATTAGATTAGAACATATTACTCGTCTACTCTCAGTTGGAACAATTGGACAAAAGAAGAAGAGACGACTTGTCCCCACAAAATGGAGTATCACTGCCACTGATGATATTATAGGAAAACAGCTTCATCGGGATGTTCTTCGAAATCCCTGGATAAATGATTACAGGGTGAGTATTGACCGAGCACTTGGCAATACAGTTGCGCTACTCTTCCTCCCAAGTGGTTGGCAATTCGAAGCGATGGAGTCTTGGTTGGGAGGTCTCAAACCACCAATAATAACAGACCATGAGTGGTTCAAAGGTCGTAAAGACTATGCAAAGGATGTTGTTGGCGCATATTATGCAACAAGGCTTCCGGCCTTAGAGTATCTCTCCAATATCGGAAGACAAGCTGGAGTTATCGTATTCATGGAGATTGATCCTCAACAATGGGTGCCTTTAGGAGTTTGGCGGTTTAGAGAGATAGCAAAGCGTGCGTTAGAAACTAGGGTGAACAGCTACACTAGTCTTGACGAAGCCTTGATGGAAATATCATCCCATC
>JBHLRT010000273.1:0-4001 GCA_048882305.1 Candidatus Thorarchaeota archaeon | reverse complement strand
AATCTTACAAAAGGTGGCGGGGGAGCTCTGTTACAAGAAAAAGTTGTAGCCTCTGCTTCAAAAAAGCTTGTGATAATTGTCGATGAATCTAAACTTGTGGATAAGCTGGCATCTAAATTTTTCATACCTGTAGAGATTCTTCCTTTTTCTTTAGGTGTCGTACAAAGAAAGATTGAAGCGTTTGGAGTAGAACCAATTTTGCGACAGGCTGAGAGAAAAATGGGTCCTGTAGTTACCGATAATGGTAATTTTATTTTAGATCTCAAGTTTCCCAAACCTCTTGATAATCCAGCAAAGACTGCCATTGATCTGAAGATGATTCCAGGTGTTGTTGAAACCGGTTTGTTCATAGGAATGACTGATGAAGTACATGTAGGAACAGAGGACAAGTCCTACATAATCAAGAAATGACTTTCATTGATACATAGACCATAACTTACGGAACTTTTTCGTGTATCCTAAGACCTCTGTTGAATCGACATATTGGTTAATTCCACCAAGGTACTTTGGCAGTTCTTTCACTTCATCATCTCCAATCTCTTCGTGTAAAGCCTCTGCGAAACTGTCCGCACGTATTATCATGAACGGACGATTATAGAACTGAGACACTTCTGTTGTCATTGGCTTAGTAATTCCCAACTCATTATGCATCTTGGCTACATGTTCGTAAACCTCTGTCAATAGCTCCTGTCTTTTTTGCCAATCACCGGCATCCATAATCTGTTCGAACAACATTGTAAGGGTCCTAGCACCTTTCAGTTTGGAGAAAGCAGTACCAAACCACTTGATATAAGGAGCGTATTGCTTTTCCATCAAGAAACAGAGCATCATAATGTCGCGAATCAATCGTGCTGTAATAATCCGAGAGCCGAGTTCATCACCCACTTGACCACTTCGACCCATGAACGCTTGTTCTTGGGAGATTCGTTTCCACTGATTCGCCATCAAGTAAAGCCACAAATCATGAGGATAGTATTCCAATTTGGTAACTATGGAATTTAGTTTATCCAATCCATCATGGAAGACTCGTCCATTTGCAATACTCTGAAGCATCTGTTGTGGAAGGACCAACCAATCAATTGTTCGTAAATCCTCCATCGGATTGAAACCTAGATACTCAATGAAGAAGGCACTGACTGTATTTATCTCAATGCCATGATTCACAGGTCCACTGTTGATGCGATGCATCCGTGTAGAACCATTGTCATTACAGACAAAGTTTGTAGGGAAGCCACGTATCTCATATGGGAGTTTTAGACGAAGTGTTTCATCGATTTTCTCCTTTAAAGAACCATAATCTGCATCCTCCAAGAAGATTTGCAATTTAGGACCCCAATCATGATCCATTGATTGCTCTGTATCATACCCCAATACATCAGAACCATGTCCAATCCGTGCGGCAGAATACAGAAGTTCAGGAAAATGCTCGTCCAAAACAGGTTTTACAGCCTCTTCATAGAAAGCCTCGCTCAAGTCTAACCCAGGTAAGAAATCATAGGGCGCGTGATTTTCATCATCACTCATCCAAGTATCTCCATAATTGACTATAACACCATAGGATTTGGATATTTTGGATTCGTATAAGAAGTGGCGGGCCCGCCCGGATTTGAACCGGGGATTACTAACTTAGGAGGCTAGTGCCCTATTTTCCACACACAAAGAAGATACTTTGCGTGACCAGGCTAGGCCACGGGCCCATTAATTTGAGCGTGTGAGATGTCCGTTGTTAAAGCTTTTGCAGAGTTCAAAATTACTCAGCAATCTTTGCAGTGATATTTGATCCTTCTTCCATTGCATCAACAAGCATAGCACCTTGTCTAGTTTTGATCCGAATCGAGCTTTCGCCATTTCGTCCAACTACAGTTGTAAATAGATACAAGTCATCTGCAAAAATCTCGATTCTTTGTTTGGAGTATTTTCTACCCGTGTATATTGTGACTTTTTTCTTACTATAGCTTACAGAAACAGGCACAGATTCTCCTGGAACACCTTTCCCTGCTGGACGCCCCTCTCCTTTCACAGTATGCATGACCGCGCCTCTAACTGGAACCACAACCTTTTCACCACCAAATGTGAACATCTCATATTCCAATACTCCTCGTTCAAAATCACGGACTTCAACCACAGGTCTAGCCAAATCCCTTTGAGTACCTCCCATCCCTGTTGGTAGCTTCACTTTTAGTGAAAGGGCCGAAACCTTAGCCACACGACCATCTTCTATGTGTACTATGGTGTCAACAGTACTCGGTACCTGCCCTAATTCAACTCGCCCTCCTAACAATAATCTCTGAAGAGCATCAATAGCAGAACCTGCATGTACAACTCCGACCATGCCTACTCCTGCGGAGCGAAGATCAGAGTAGGCCTGAAAATCAGAGTTCTTACGAAGTTCGTCATATATTACAAAATCCGGACGAACCAACAATAGAATATCTGCAGCTTTTTCCATACTCCCATCAAGCGGTGAATATTGAACAATCGCCTCTTCAACCTGAAGGTCTCTTGGCTGCTCAAGTGTCTTTACAACGTTACCTTTTCTTCCATAGAATTCAGCTAATGCTGCTGCAAAGGTACTTTTTCCAGAACCTGGAGAACCTGATACAAGAATGCCTTCTGCTCTTGATTCCAACCTTTGCATTAATTTTGCACTGAGGTCATAATCATCAAGGTTCAGTTTCACAATTGGTCTAATCGCAGAAATCTCCATTTTATCAGCAAAGGGACGCCTAGCAATCGCAATTCTGAGATTTCTCAATTGGACTACAGCTGCTCCTTCCTCTTCAATCTCAATAAATGAGTTAGCATCGTTTTCTGCTGTTTCCATAATCGCCTCAGCTAGAATATCCAGTTCTTCATAAGTGAGAAGCCTGTCAGAGAGCTCTACCAATTCCCAGTTCCCAGGTTCGCCTCTCTTAGCACGAGGTGGATTATTCTCCACAAGATGCACACTCATTGTATGTTCATCAAAAAACGCTTTGAGTGTCAGAATTTCTTCACTGTCTTCATTGTTTACCATTATCATCACTTCCAAGGTTTCGAAGAGTAGCCTGAGCGACTCGATAGAAATTGACCTCACCATTTTGATCTACGAGCGCAAAAACGAGGTTCTTTCGCGAGCCAGCAGCAGTCTGAGTCACCGTATCCAAATCACTTAGAGATATAGGTTCACCTTCTTTGAGGACATAAACCAACTGATTCGCGTTTGCTACGCCAGGTCGATCACCACGGGCATAGACACGAAATCCAATACCTCCGCCAAACCCTTGTCGTACTGCATAACCTCTACTTCTCAAATCTCGAAATACAAGATAGCGAGTCCAAAGGTCTGGGTCTTCTTCAAGAAGATTACTCACGATATAATCCGGTCCAATGATTTCTCCATTAGGCTTCTTTACAATCAATCTTTTTCGTTCAATCAGATGAAGAAGTTCGACAGGCTCTAGTTCCAATCTGTTATTTTCAATTCGATTTCCATAGAATCCCTGCTGTGAGATTCTATCAGCATTTTCACTCTCAACGTACCCCTTGCTATTCTCAAAAATTGCATCCACAGGCTCTTCTACAACGTCCTCCTCTATCTCTTCAATGTCATCAGGTGTATCCTGATCTGGGAATTCGTTATCTTCTTCACCTGTCAATTGCATTTCGCCTACCTGCTCTAGCCTCGTCGTTCTTGTGAAAAACTCTTCGGCAGGCCACAAGAACTATAGCCCGTTTGCTTTGTCCCTATATTGTGTCAGGTAACAACTTCGAGGATGAGCTTAGGGACTTCATAAGAGGTGCCAAAAAAATTGCAATCCTTGGTATTGGAAATGACCTAAGGTCAGATGATGGACTAGGTCCATATATCATCAAAAAACTCAGTATCCATGATTCCAGAGTAATGATTGAAAATGTAGGGTCAGTACCTGAAGGATTTGCACGAAATTTAGCAGAATTTGGTGCTGAAAGAGTTATCATGGTTGATGCAGCTGATATGGTGAAGTCACCTGGACATGTAG
>JBHLRT010000272.1:0-4005 GCA_048882305.1 Candidatus Thorarchaeota archaeon | reverse complement strand
CGGCGACAGCCTGGAACCAACAGTCGTACGAGCGATTGTCGCTCAGACAGCTGTTCTCCAATAGGAGGCATGAGTTCGAATCTCATCCTCGGCGCCATCTATTTCTTAGTTTCGATATATGATATCTCGCCCACGTAACTGATGTTCATCATTTCTTTGACCCGATCAGCAGCATGAGTATGGCCTAGAACCCATGCAAGTTTTACGAGTGCTGCCTCAGAGGTCATATCATATGCACTCGTTGCACCAACATCCATGGCTGCACGCCCGACCTCATAGATTGAAAGGTCAGCCTGTCCAAAGGCACACTGTGAGCTGATGATAACAAAACAACCCTGATCAATTGCCTGAAGAATGGCACCAGTTAGTGCTTTTTCATCCGTAGGAACATTACCAGACCCAAACCCCTCGATGATGATTCCACGATAGCCCATATCAACTATCTTTGCTAAGGTCTGAGGTGGAAGCCCTGGAAAGACTTTCAATAGAAAGACACGATCATCCAACCTTGTGTCAAACCGTGGAGTAAGACTATGGTCACGTCTTTTTCGATTTTCATAAAGAATAATGTCACGAGCAAGGATACCGATTGGAGAGGGATCCATAGAGTCAAAGGCATCGTAAGAGTTCACTCTTACCTTCTTAGCGCGTGTTGCCCGATGTATCTCACCATTGAAAACGATGCATGTTTCAGCAAGGTCTCCGAAAGCTGCTACTCTTATCGCATCAAGAAGATTTCTTGGTCCATCACTCCAAGGAATTGATGCAGGAATCTGCGCTCCGGTGAAGACAATTGGTCGCCCAAAGTCTTGAACCATGAAACTCACAGCCGCTGCAGAATACGTCATGGTATCGGTTCCATGAGAAACAACAACACCCTGAAGATCTGGTAACTCCTCGTAAACATCCTTGATTGCAGTTGCGATTTCCTGCCAGTGATGTGGTTGTGCATTTGCCGAGTCTAGTTGGAAGAGCTCTTTCTGAATTACCTCGATATTCCCAACACCTTTTGGAAGCCTCTCAAGTAATTCTTCAACGGATAAACCTGGACGCAATGCGTGCGTTTCAGGATCATAGATGCTCGAGATTGTCCCACCTGTTGTGACGAGGCAAATCTTCAGATTTTCTTCTGAAACCACTACAGATCACCTAATAGTGTGACGTGAAAAGCGATTTATCCATGTTGTGATAATCGGTTAGTGATTTGGGTGAACTAAATGTATGACCTGACCGTGGTTGGTGGAGGCCCAGCAGGTGCAACATGTGCACGAGTAGCAGCAAGCGCGGGATTAGACGTTTTGCTGCTTGAAAAAGCACACCATCCAAGAGAGAAACCTTGTGGTGGAGCAGTCGGGCCACAGGGAATCAAAGAGCTTGAGATGGATCTTTCATCGGTTGTTGAACGGACCTTCAATTCAGCCGTAGTTTATACTCCTTCAGGAAATATAGTGAAATTGACAAGTAAGGACCTCACTGGTCATATTGTGACTCGGAGCAAATTCGATGAATATCTTCTACAGCAAGCGCAAGATGCAGGGGCAAATGTGATTCAAGGAGTTGAGGTTGTTGGAATGGAGCAACTTCGTGCTGGTGTGAGAACGTTGGTACTGGGAGATTCGTATAAATCACACATTCTTGTAGGAGCTGATGGAGTAAACGGTGTAATTGCAAAAGAGCTTGGTGTCCGCTCAAAGTGGGCACCAGATGAGATTGCCATGTGCATGACCGCGACTGTTTCAACTAGTCCAAAGGACATTGAATCAGTGATGATGAAAAATGAAAGCGACGGTACTCCTGCGATTGAACTTTACTTTGGCTTGATACGATGGGGATATGGTTGGTGTTTTCCAAAACAAAACGAGTTCAATATTGGTATAGGTTGCAGAGCAGACAAAAAAGAATCCCTCCAAGAAGTTTGGGAGAGGTTTATTTCTAGAATAGAGAGGGAAAAAGGTCTAGAACTTGATGTCTCTAAAAAAATGTCATATAGAGTGCCACTGGGGGGCAAATATGGCCGTGTTATTGGAAGAAGATGTATGCTAGTGGGAGATGCCGCGGGACTAGTATCTCCGCTGACAGGAGAAGGAATCTCGTATGCAATACAATCTGGAAAATTGGCTGCCAAGGTGGCAATTGATGCAGTCAATAACAAAACACCACTTGGTGTAGTTGAATATGATAAACAACTGAAGAGTACTATCGGAAAAGAACTCGCGGACATGAGATGGATTGCTGGAATTCTTCACAAATCTGAAAGTCACACAGAACTACTTTTCCAAATTGCAGCGGAAGATCCCCTCATGAGAACATATTTCACTAATCTTGTATCCAGATTTTCAACATTCTCTGAACTCAAAGTAAAGATTGCAAAACGGATGATCACAAGACATCCGATGAAAGCCCTTAGATTAGGATTGAAAGGCTAATTTACTCTACTGAGGGGTCAATAACTGTTGCAGAGCCCTCACTATCTACTTGTATCCTCATGAGGTCTCGAGCTAATATTGTATTAGGAAAGAGCGGTCTTGCTTCAGTGCTGATCGCCTCTCCATCATAGTATCGAGGGCTATAGTGAGTCAGTACTAGCAATCTCACACCAGATTCTTGCGCCAACTCAGCAACTGCTGCTGCAGTCGAATGCCCTCTTTCCTCTGCTAAAGATGCATGTTCAGTAGTATACATGGCTTCGGAAATCAATATATCAGCATCTCTCGCAGCGTTCCTTAGCTTATCACACGGTCTAGTATCTCCAGAATAGACTATCTTTATGGGTGATGGGCTAGGTTCAGTAACCTCCTCTGATGAAATAAGACTGCCATCTTCAAGTTCAATAGATTTTCCAGATGCTAATTCCTTCCACAGAGGTCCTTGTGGTACGTTGAGCTCTGCCGCTTTTGCTGGAAGGAATGCCCCTCTTGGACGAGCCCAAGTTATTTCGTAACCTAATGCATACCCTCTGTGGTCAACCTCGAATGCACGAACTGAAAGATTTTGCTCTTCGAAAATGATACCGGGACCAATCGCATGAACTTCTGTTTCAAAGGTTGTTCCAAGATTGATTGTAGACTGACTGACTTTGACATACTCAATTAGTTCTCGGGGACCATAGATATTGAGTGGTTTAATTCGTCCCAGAAGAGAGAACCGAAGCAAAAGACCCGGTAAGCCTAGAACATGGTCAGCATGAACATGTGAAATGAAGATAGCCATCTTCTTATTTAGTCCTAGCTGGGCTTTCTCGTGTTGCCGCTGGACATCTTCACCAGCATCGAAAAGCAAGACCCAACCTTGATGCCGAATAGCAATTGCAGGATGGTTTCTCTTCTCTGTGGGAATTGAACCACCAGAACCCAAGAACACTATTTCAATCATGAGTCATTCACTAAAACGACCTACACCATTCAAGATTAGGATTGTGTACCTTACTTATCTAAGCCAAGTCAAGAGGAATATTGTCAGGAGAGGCTTCTCGTCGTACTACGCTATAAGCTAGCGCATCAAAGAACTTTGATACATCCCATTTCCAAGCATCACTACGTCTATCATACATTGAAGTGACCTTTGTTGATTGTCCAGCACCAGCTGCTACAACATGAGCGCTATAGTCATCTATCTTTGATGTTTCATCATTTAGCACATCTATTAGATTTCGACCTGATCCTGCTGGAAGAGCGGACACAAGCAATACTTTCTTTTCACTCGGATCTTCTATGTTTTGAATACGACTTTGATAGGTTATTGGTAAATGATTCCAGGCAGGTATGATATCCCCAGAACAATCTGGACTCAAGAAGCAGATAACCCGATCGCTAAGCCGGGGAATATGTACGCGGGCTCTTGGTAATACAATTCGATTCTTGATAATTTGAGCTCGCTTTCTGAATGATGTAGAAGGTGAAAGACCTGTAGATTCTACAATATCGTTTCCAGAACTATCAAACTCATCAACAAGAGCATCGATAATCTTTACGTCAGCATAGGTGAACTTCTTAGGAGTTGGAAAAG
>JBHLRT010000271.1:0-4020 GCA_048882305.1 Candidatus Thorarchaeota archaeon | reverse complement strand
TCTTATGGAAAACAGACGTCCTTCACAAAGGTCTGTACGTGCGAAAGTTTCCATAGAAAATTGTCCCTTCATTGATTCTGTCATCAATCTTGCGGCAAGTAAACCAAGAGTGCCACTACTATATCCTTCCTCTTGGTCTGCACTTCGTCCAGGAGCTTTGATGTCAATTTGCCAGTATCTCTCGCCTTCAACCTCGGTTTCATGAATTCCAATAGTGACAGTTTCACCTCGAATTCTACATTCAAGAGCACTGTAAAGTATGTTCAAGAAAATGTGTACGAGTAGGTCGTTTGCAAGAACAAAGGCTTGAGAATCCTTTGGTTGGAATTCAACAACGAGTTCACCGGACCCAATGCGGCGCGTGAAGACATCAAGAGCGCTGACGATACTGCTAACGAGGTGTGTCGCTTGAAGGTTTCCTGCTTCTAATCTATCTGCTTCGCTGAGAAGGCGCACATTGCTTATCAGTTGCTCTGAGAAGGAAATGACCTGTCGACCATCATCTGCCAATCGCTTCCTTTGTCCTTCAGCTATGTCATCAGAACTGAGTAGTTCCATTGACATCATCATCATCTGATTATAGTTTGAGATATCATGCATGAGCAAATCAGCATACATGTTCGCTCGTTTATGTGAGTTTTCCACCTCATGCATCGATTTAACGTATAACCATATCAGAATAGGGGGTCCTGCAAGTAGACCGATGAAGAGAAGAATCTCAGAAACCCACCACCCAATGGACCAAGTTACATAATAGCTTTTCAGAATGTTAGGGAGGATCCACATTGCTAAGAAGAATGCAATGTAAATATCTACTGAAGATCTGCCTTTAGATTTTCCAGCTAGAAGAAAAATCAGGTATGTAAATGTAAACATGATTATGATGTTTAATGCTAGAAGGAGCAGTCTACCATAAGGACTATCCCCAATATCTGGTTGGAAGAATATGACGATTTGGTTTATTACTTCTCCAACCACTACTAGGGAAACAAGCAGTAATAGAACAAGACTCAATCTCTGAACAGATGGTATCGGTCGTTCCAATTGTGGATTCAGAGTCCAAAGAATAGCGTAGGTCAATAATGCAAGAGTCGCAACACTGCCAACAACAAAAGGAATGACAGGTTCACCATGTAATGTTGGTACAAATCCTGTAAATATGAACACCATGATGATGGAAACTGCAGCCCACAATCCGAAAATTAAAACCATAGGATAATGATTCCTTGATAATTCAAATCGCGGATAGATATAGAGCAAGATTGCCATCATCCCGGAGAGTGAAGCCGCTCCGATGTGAATAATAGCATAGGCAAGCAAGTTCGAGTCTAATGGTATTGTAGTAGCACCCATCGTTTCAAGGATGATTGTGAGTAGAAAAGGTAGATATGCTATTAATAGAAGACCGATTGTCAATCCGTAGGCACTTCTTCTTAGATACCCGGACTTCTTAAGAAAAGGTATAGCTAAAGCAAGACACACCAGAAGAAATGATGCCATCTGAACAGTTTCTGCATATTCCCACTTCATGGAGGGATCAGAAATATTCAACATAGTGGCAAAGGTTGCTACACCTAGTAGAAGTAAAGCACTAGCAAAGTATCCACGATCAAACGGTATTTCATCTTCGGGATGTCTAAATACAAGAATGGTAGCCAAGACGTAACAAAGAATAGCAAAGACGCCAAGTGTATTGCCAATAGACTCTATCAAGCTCTGCTCCAAGTAGGGTAAAATCGCTGCAACTAATCCGTAAAGAACCAGTGGAATAATGAGAATGAATAAGACAAAACCCCTCTTTGCATTCTCTCTTCCTTTAGATGTCAGCAAGAAACAAACCATTGCTCCAGCGAGCAATATAGCATACAATGAAAACTCCAGTAGATCAAGAGTTGTATCTGTTAACCCCCGTTCTACAGTGGCTGGAACTTGAAGGAGTAAGTTCTTAGCGGCACTTCCGCTATGGACCATGATAGCAAGAAGTAAAGCAGAATTCATCAACACGCTTGCTCGAATTGGTCTTTTTTGAAAAGCAAGCACCGCAAGAGCTGCAGGGATAGAAATCCAGAATGCCATGACCATATGGACGCCAACTCTTGTTTCTGGAGAATACGAAACAATTTGTCCAGGGCCTACAGCGAAGAATGCAGCAACAGCGGCAAGAGGAACAAAAATAATGACCTTTACGATAGCACGCTGTAGTCCTCTCACCTCAACTATCTCCTTGAGGAGTTCAACAATGCTTTTTCCTGTGAAAAGCCTTTCTTGCGCAAAGATGTTGTAAAATTGGGGAAATATTGCGCTGAACAAAGAGCTATATAATCAATAATTCGTTGTAGTCATATCGTGTGGTGAAATTACAGTGGATAAGTTTCAGCGATCAAAAGTTGTTCCGGAGCAACTGCGGTATGCTGTGGTGCCAAAGCCGCTCCTGAAACGCTTCATATTAGGAAGGTCTATCCGCTGCGCAATCTGCATTGCACTAGCGGGTTTGATGTTAGTGCCCCTTACTGTCTTACCTGGGCTGGTTCTCTTTGTGCTTCCAGCAGAGGTAACTTTGATCTCCAAGATACGTGATGAAACAGAATTGATACAATGGGTAAGATGCAACATGGAATCAGGGGAATGTCATTGGGATGATGTAGAGTATGAAACTGAAATGACTCGTCTTCGATCCCATGAGAGACCTGATTCGTTCCAAGGTTATACTCGATAAGCACCATTGGTCCTTTGGCACGGGAGCCTTGGTGCTCTCGTGCTGTCTTTCTCAATATAATCCATGTTTAGCAAATCTTGAGGACTTTTACTAATTCTGGCTTAGAACGAATACCTTATATATATTTGAGAACGTAGAACGTTGTGAAAGAATTTAACGTTCCGAAAAATTTGAACGTTCTGATTTCTTCGGAAAGTTAAGGTATTCGCGTGGTGTTAAAGCGATGTATAATGCACGAATCAAGGCAAAGGAAACCGGAAATTTCACTCCGTTGAACCCGTTGAGTTTCTCACTCAACAGAGTAATTGCTGGTCGGGCTGTTCGAATGATAGCGGCCATGGCTGGTGCGGCAGTGCTTGTGTACTTGGTTGTACTTGTACCAGGTCTAATAGTCATCGGGCTTCCCGGTGGTGTTGCTGCATCTAGTAAAGTCTACGATGAGGCTCGCATAATCCAGTACTTGAAGTATGGCGATCCAATTGATCCAGGACAATGGGAACAAGTAGAACTTGTCACCGAGATGGCTCGGATCAGAGCATCGTATCCTTATGATGTTTCAAAGCAGTTCTCGAAATGAGTTGACGTTTATGGTATTTCTTTCCATCCAGACAATTGTACTGTCTATCTCCTCAGTGACCCCATCTCTCTCCGGTGGGGTCACATCCCTTTTTTCAGTTAGTGAGGTGTTATAATGAGCTGGCCAAGTAATTACCCAGATCCTGAAGATAATGATAGAAGAATCGCAGACACAAGTTCCTCTGCGCCACCATCAACTGGTCTATTAAAAGACTTCAAAGTAGGTTTCACACTTGCTGTAAAGAACATTCTATCGTTCGGACTAGCGATGCTTGGCATCATTTTAGTAACAATAGTACTCCTAGTCGTTATTCTATTGCTAATCGTAGTTCCAATCCTCATCACTCTGGGAGTTCCCTTCTTGATATGGCTCGTACAATCACTAGTTTCGGGATTCGAAGCATCAAGTGGTCTAGCTCTAATATTTCTGATCATGTTTCTAGTGCTCCCTATACTTGGACCTTTCTTCGTTGCTCTTGGTGCGCTCTTTGGTATGGCTAGAGAGATCGTAGAAAGCGATGGTACTCATGCAGAGAGCGCATTCTCATGGTATGGCAAGAGAGGATTCTCATTACTCGGTGGAGGCATCCTACATTTCCTCATAACACTAGCTCCACTGATACTCGCCTTTATTTCAATCTCCTATCCTGTGTGGAATCCGCCCTCGAACGAGGAACTGGGAATATTGATTCCTCTGATTCTGATTTGGATCATTGTCATCACAATCA
>JBHLRT010000270.1:0-4024 GCA_048882305.1 Candidatus Thorarchaeota archaeon | reverse complement strand
CAATCATTGTTTTGGACGAGTATAATGATGCTTGCTGGGCATGGGTTGGAAGACATGTTAGTATGCCAACGAGAATGCACGCATTGAGAATAGCAAGAGGATTACAAAAATCAGGATACCAAGTAGGAATAACAACAATTGGTATGGCTTCTTCCAGATTCGTAGAGATGATGGAAAAAGATGATTCAGACCAGGAAGTTGCAAACAACATTGCAGAGTTTCGAAGCGCCTTAGAAGGAAGGTGGGCCTTCGATGATGGAGTCCTTGCATACAAAGGTGAGGCAAAGACAACAGAACCCATTGCTGGCGCACCAAAACCCAAACCCAAATACGATGAGCCCGAAGAGCTTCCAGCCAAACCTGCACCAAACTACGATGAGCCCATTGCGGGGGCACCAAAACCTAAGCCAAAATATGATGAGCCTATTGCAGGAGCACCCAAGCCAAAACCAACACCACCACCTGAAGTTGTTGCTGAAACCGTAAAAGAAGAGCACACTACTCCAACACCTCCACCAGCCCCATCAGCGTCTCTAGCTGAGAAAAAGATGGCTTACCTCATGCTTTCGGTTACTCGAAATTCTGAACTGGTTTACACCGAAAAATTTCAGCGTGATGGAAAATCGGGCTTGAAGATTGAGTCTCCTGGTGTCATGGTCATTGAAGCTGTTTTTGATGGTAATGATTTAACAATCACTCCTGGCGATTTTGGTGGCTCAGATATCGGCAAGAAAATCAAATCCGAATATGAGGGTCTATCAAGCAAATTATGAGTAATAATAACAGGTGGAGAGAACTCCCCACCTGTTTCTATTCTTCTTCATCCAGCTTTCGATACCAGTAAGTGTATAGCTGTTGAAATCCCAATTTTGAGTATAGCTTCAATGCAGGCAGATTCTCAGATTCCACCTGTAGATATGCAGATTTTGCACCTCTTTGGTGTGCCCATTTTGCCAATGCGGTATTCATAGAGGACGCGACACCTCGTCCTCTCATAGAAGGATGAACTGCTATATTGAAGATACCTAACCATTTTCCATCCACCACGCCGAAACCAACACCTGCAAGATCTCTGTCAATCTTTGCCAGTGCAAATCCTTTGATGCAAGTAGTACGTTTCATCAAGCCCTTTCGAACTTCCATTGATGATTCATTATATCCAGATGACTCACTATAGACGGACATCCAGCCATCCGAAACATCATTAGAGATCATAACATCAAAAGCAGGTTCCTTTTGCACAAGATGACTAATCGCTGCTGTATGAATCTCAACTTGCAGTCCAACAGAAAATCCACGTTCTGAAAGGTCTCTGTCGAGTTCAACAGGTTTACTTGCTTCGGTCATTTGGAACCGCGGTATGAGGTTCCGCGTTTTGTAGAAATCAATAACGTATTCAATCGCCTCGTCAAGAGGGATTGGTGGTGGTCCTAGAGGGAGAACACTATTGGCTCGCCTGGTAATTCCGCTATTTGCCCGAAGAAGCCATCCACCAAAACGTTCTGTTTCTTCTGCTACCCAAGCATTGGAGGCTATCTGCTCCAGTTCGATGATTTGTGGTTGGTCTATCAAGACACAATGCCCCCTATTCGCTGGAAATCACGGTCTACTATACTGCAAAACTCCCAAATAATTCAAACGATTCATATTGGGCTGTTGTCGTATGAGGTCAATCTCAACATTCAGGGGAATTTTAATGACAGACCGAAAGATGAATGCCATCCTGATAAGCGAAACGCACTGGGATAGAGCTTGGTATCAGACGTTTCAGCAATTTAGACTTCGTTTGGTCAAACTCGTAGACAACCTTCTGAATATACTTGACACCGACCCCCGATTCACTCATTTCACATTCGATGGGCAGACAGTGGTTTTAGAAGACTATCTTGAGGCAAGACCCAGTTCACGTGAACGCCTCACAAAGCATATTCAAGATGGCAGAATATTGATTGGTCCGTGGTATGTCCTACCAGATTTGTTCCTCGTATCAGGTGAGGCACTAATCAGGAATCTCTTGATGGGTAAGAGTGTAGCAGATGAGTTTGGTCCAATCATGAATGTTGGATATACTCCAGATCCGTTTGGACATGTGAGTCAAATCCCACAGATACTTGCCCAATTTAGATGCGATTCAATAGTTTTCGCAAGAGGTGGTGGAGATGAGATTGATGAACTTGGATCCGAGTTTATTTGGGAGGCTGGAGGGGGAAGTGAAGTCCTAGCACACTGGCTACCATTATCCTATGGGAATGCCGCCAAACTACCCGATGATGTCGATGACGCTGTTTCAGTCTTGGAAGGTGTTGTCAGTGAACTTCAACCTTGGTCAAAAGTTGGAACTTTGTTGTTGATGAATGGATCCGACCATGATGAACCTCAGGGTCATGTTCCAGATGTTATTGAGGATTATAATGCGAGGAATGAAGGCAAAATCGTAATGGGAACTCTACCACAGTTCATCGATAAGATAAGGGAGAAACGAGATGAACTGAAGCGCTACCATGGAGAGTTCAGGAAGTCCAAGTTCCAAAACATACTAAGTGGTGTCTATTCAACACGTATCTATCTGAAACAACTGAATGAGTATACTCAAAGACTCTTAGAACGCTGTGTTGAACCATTTTCATCGATTGCAACTTTGTACGGATTTGCGTATCCGTCCAATCAAATAAGACTGGCATGGAAATACCTGCTGAGAAATCATCCTCACGATGACATCTGTGGCTGCAGTATTGATGAGGTCCATGATGACATGGTACATCGATTCAGGTGGGTAAATGAGATCGCAGAGCCGCTCCTAGAACAAGCATTGTCGGGAATAGCAAAGGCTACTCGCACTGAAAAGCCGGGGGTAATGATAACAAATCCCTCACCATACAGAAGATCAGGAATAGCAATTGTGGAATTTCCTGTATCGAGTGTTCAGTATAGCCGATTGACTGAGATTGAGTTGGAAGTTCCAAGTCTTAAGCCCAAAGATGCCTTAGAAGCTGCTAAAAACGAGAGTCACATCGGCTTTGTAACGAGATGGGGGCTTGATCCTCAACCTGATGCCACAAGAGAGATTTCAACTTCCAAAGGGAAACTAACAGAATTCGAATTTGATTTCACTGCTCTGGCAATGATGTATCCGGAAATGAAGCGGTATCTTGACCACACATCTACAGCGTACAGGATTCGTGTGAACTCAGAGAACAAAATCGTGGAAGTTTGGGTACGAAAACATTACGCAGATAATAGCATGAGTAGCCACTATACAATGACCGACCAGGAGGGAAATTCAATCCCGCTACAACTGGTTGATGTAACAGCAAAAAGAAATCCCCTCAATCGTCTTGCAGCAGATAGAGAAAATTTCGTTTCCTTGGCAATTGCAACCCAAGATTTGGGAGGATTGGGCTTTGAGCGCTACGATTTAGGTCTCTCAAAAGAAAAACCGGATCAATCAGTGGAGAATGGAGTAAGTTGTGATGGCGCTGGTGTTGAGAACGATCTCATACGTGTTGAGATGGCTCAGAATGGGACAATTACCGTCACAGACAAAAAATCAGGTGAAATCTTTCGAAACCTTCTGCAGTTTGAAGATAGTGAAGATATTGGAGACTCGTATGACTTTTGTCCTTCAACTCAACACCAGAGCTTGAGATTCTCAGACATCTTAGTATCAGTTGAGAAAGGATTGTCTGGGCCTATTGTAGGTTCAATTATTGCAAACGGTGAATTGGAGATTCCAATCTCCGCCAACAAGGACTCACTTGGAAGGTCTGAGGAAATTGTTGAATGTTCTTTCACAACCGAGGTGTCGTTATTTGCTGGAAGCTCGACGATTCATGTAAATATCGAGTTTGAAAACTTAGCCGAAGATCATCGACTTCGTATCTTGTTTCCAACCGATACTTCAGCTTCGTTATGCTCAGCTGATTCAGCCTTTGATGTGATTGAGAGACCTGTCAGACCCAAAGAAGGGAAAGATTGGTTCCAACCTATCGCTCCAACATATCCGATGAGAAGCTTTGTCAGTATG
>JBHLRT010000269.1:0-4054 GCA_048882305.1 Candidatus Thorarchaeota archaeon | reverse complement strand
CATACTAGTTTTCTGTTACTCGTAACAATCGCAACTGAGAACACCTTTGCTCCTTGAGCGATTATGTTCATTGCTTCTCTCATGTCATCTGCTAGTGGGTTATCGTGTCTATCTTCATCCGGATGAAATGGGTGGAGACCAAAGGTTGAATGTGGATTCAATGCAAGTGAATGGTTTGCTTCGATGGTCTTGAACGCACATACACCGGGTAGGAAGTTCTTTACAACATTGGAATAACCTGCAAAATAATGTGCCTTCATATCAGAAAGGCTCACGTATACATCATGTCCTACTGCAGCAGCATCGACAATTATTGGAGTTCCTCTTGTAGTTTTTCCCAAATCTTTCATGTCCGGAGATTGGCAGTCATGAATCATTACATCATAATTGGAGATTTTAGAATCCTCTGCTGCCCGTTTGATCATCTCCACAATCTCAAGATTATTTGGATGGTTCACTACATGTGAGCCAGTTGTGATAATGAACTGAACATGATTAGCATCTTTAAGTCGAGGCACAACAGCTGATAGCATATCCCAATGAGGTACATCTCGAGTATGGTCTTCTACCAATACGCAGACACTCTTACTCTTTGAAATCTCTGAGAGATGCGGTCCATGTGGATTGTCAAGCACCCTCTCAATCCCCCCCTGAACATCTGATGTTGTTTGAGATGGTTTTGGTTCGATGACTCCAGCGAGGTTCTTTTCAGGAATATCTAGTTTTACAGTTCCGTCACCGTAGGTAATTTGAACGTCCAATGTATTGCCTCACAATCTAATGAAGCGAACATTCACAAAAACATTCACCATACTGCACTCCACCAAAACAGATATTGCATATTGCTTGAGATTTGACCTATGAACGAGTCGAATAGTGACGGAACAAGCTCAGATACGGGAATGACCAATATGGGGCGATGGTTAGCTGTTTCCTCTGAGTTGCCCTGCACAGTGATTGCTTTGCTTTTGGTTGGTCAAATTATTGGGGCATCTATTGGTGGGCCGTCTGGTGCCACTTGGGGGGCTCTTTTAGGAGCATTGTTTGGGTTTTTCTTTGGAGTGTATAGCGTATTCGTCACAATCCGATATTTCGACAGGCTTGATGCTCAGACAAAACGCACAATAACATACATGCCTCCTATGGATGAAATCCTTGAGGAGGTTATCTTTGACCTAGATTCCACTCCCTCTGACGAAGACAATGATGAATGACTGACATTTCACTCAAGGAACTCTGAATCGTCAGCATCCAGAACTTCGACAATCACCTTTGTTGCGTATCTTCCTACTGCTGCAATTATCATCTGAATGAGTAATGCAATAAAGAATGCTCCAAGGCCGATTCCAAAGAGTCTGAGCAAGATAGACGTTGCAGCCCAGGGCGCTAGATAGTAGAGATCCACTAGATACCAGATATAGATGCCTGTTATTGTCATTAGAACAACTAAAAGAGCGAAGGCAGCCACAACCAACTTCACTCGAGGTGTATTCATCCTGACTTCTTCAACACCTGGTCCAACTACCGCATCTCCAATCCGTCTTGAGAATCTAATGAACACACTCATTGCAGCCAGAAAGACCAGTAATGCAATGATACTGGTTACTAGAAGGACTAGAATCTTCAACTCATTATTCAAACCAAGGAACTCATCAGCTATGTAGTAAGCCGACAGGGTTCCAATCATTAGAATCACAGAAACAATCTGTACGACAAAAGTAATTGTTGCAGAGCTTCTGAAAAGACTTCCAATGTTGATGTAATCCTCTCGAGGCGCCGTCATGTTGACCAACAAATCTGTTGTATTGTTGGTTATTTGAATTCTTCTACTAATTATTCTGGGTAATTTGTCCGTTCGTCAAGCTTATATCGTGCATACATTGTCCTTCGGTAGTCCTCATCAGAGTGTGAGAGTAGAAAATTTATGATGGCCTTGAAATCTGCAAATGAATACGGCTTTGTCAACGCAAGGATTCGGGGAATGAAGTCTCGTTTCTTGACTGTTGGCAACTATGAAAGCCTTCTTTCAGCTAGCAGTTACGAGGACTTCATCAAGATTCTCTCTGGGACGTACTATGGTCAAATCATCAGCCGAGAGTCCTCTACCAGTAGACCTGGTCCTGAGGAACTCGCGTTAATACTGTCCCGAGACTTTGCCAGTGTGAGTACAAACCTGTCACGTTCACTCACAGGAAACGTTCGTGAGTTCACGAACACCTACCTAGAGATGTTCATGGCTGAGAGTATTAAATCGATAATTCGAGGTATTCATGTTGGACTTGAAAAGGACGAGATTCTGCGTTTTGCTGTGCCACAATCTCCTGAACAGGCAACACTGTTTGAGAGTTTAGTGGACTCCGGTTCTGTCAGTAAACTGATAGACTTTCTTCCCCAATGGGATCTCCGAGTAGCACTCTTGACAAAACTTCCTAGCTATGAAGAGTTCAGCTCCCCAGCTCCACTCGAAGTAGCAGTTGAAGAATGGTATCTCAAGAAAGTACTGGAAGCACTCAAGGGATTCTCAAATGAAGAAGCTGGACGTGTTCTAGACATTCTTGAGGCACGAGTCATTCTAAGAAATGTGTTGACCGCATTACGTGCAACAATCCTTCAACTCGATTCGCGTGCTCTTGAACAGTCTCTGATCCGGTTTGCGAAAGCTCGCGAGTTCACTGATTCTCTTAAGACTGTGAACGCATGGCGAGATGTCATCTCAAAGATGGACAACACTCGGTTCAGTCAGTTTGGTGGTAGAATTGCGCGTCTCTATGAAGAAACCGACGACCTCTCCGATGTTGAGTTGGCAATTGAAGATTTCATTGCCCAGCGGGTTAAACAGCAGATGACAGCGTATCCTTTTCACTTGGGAACAATCATAGGATTCTTCTCCCTCAAAGCTTATGAAATGAGAAATATCCGCTCGATTGCAGTAGGAGTTGAACGTGGACAGTCCGCCGAAAACATTAGAAAGATGATAACTCTGTGGTAAGACAGTCTGATGAGATGTGGAGGAAAACGATCACATGAAAATTGACATTCGAATCAAGTTCATGGCCATGATGATGACAGGTATAGTACTGCTTATGCTCGCAGTTTTTGCAATTGCCATGGCCGATGCTTCGACCGTTTTGAGAGCTCTAGGTGCCCCCGTTGATGGTGGCTTCATACCTGCACAGATTGGCGATGGAGATGGCTGGGCTATTCTCGGTCTTGGAATAGGTGCTGGTCTTGCTTTAGGTTTAGCTGGAATAGGTGCTGGTCTTGGAATGGGTACTGCATCTGCAGCAGCACTTGGAGCTATCACAGAGAAACCAGAAACCTTTGGAAAGAGTATTCTATACGTAGTATTCATTGAGGCTGTAGCAATCTACGGTTTCGTTATTGCATTCCTTCTCGTTGGATACATACCCCAGCTGATGGGTGGGTAGAAAGATATAGAAAAACAAGTAGAGGTGATCTTCCTCCCTCTACTCCTTCTTTTCTTCAGTACCAAATAGAATTGATGAGATAGTATCTCTTACCTCGCCTTCTAGGCGTTCAAGTCTCGCCTCGAAGGTATTATCAACCCATCTCGTAAGGTCCTTGTTGCGTACAATTACTCCGCCTGTCGCTCTGATCTTTTCTTTTGAAAAACTCAGCGTGATCTTTTTACCAGTTGATTTAGCAACTGCAGCTTCCGCGGATTTGATATCGATATTTGATTCATGCCCCTTTGGCGTAACAATCTCCAAATCACTTTCCTCAAGCGAAGCAGCAGCATCCACAATCAAGACTTCGAGAGTCTTTCCATAAGCATTCTTCTTCACAAGATCCTCTAGATGCTTCCGAGCTGAGGAAAGAACCTCTTGAATTAGTGCTTCTTTTGCCTCAAGAAGCTTGTACTTTGACTGCAACTTGGCACTAGCTTCATATCTAGAAACTTCTGCATTAGACTCCATTTCGGCTTTACCAGTGATTGATGCTGTGATCTCTTTGGCCTTTGCCCGAGCCTCATCAAGTTTCTGTTTCTTCTGTGACTCAGCGTCCCCAAGAATCTCCTTCTCTTTTTCTTGAG
>JBHLRT010000268.1:0-4054 GCA_048882305.1 Candidatus Thorarchaeota archaeon | reverse complement strand
AGTGGTTTTTCCAGAGAGTGATGGACCATAGAATACTATCTTGATATGTACCCTACCTAATTCATCACGCTTTAGAACATGACCGGGAACAATCTCTGCTGCACTCTGTGGTTTAATGCTTGCGCGCCTAGCATGTTCAGCAGTAGTTTTAGGATCAAAGCCGACATCTTCAGCTGTAGCAACAAGTGTTCCCATAGGTGCAGGAGTTGGTTCAATGATTTCAGGTTCTATAGCTTTGGTACCAGGAGCTTCCCTAAACTCCACTACTGGTTCATTTTCCTCTTCCGGCTTCTTCGAGCGCCCCGTTAACCTGCGGAACACGGACAAACGCCTCTCCAGAAATTACGTTGTTCATACTGGTCTTAAATCTTGGGGGGATTGTATTCGCAGTAGTCTTTATCAACAGGAAGGCTCTCGGGCATCACATTATGACGAATTTGATAGACCCGGAGTTCATCTCAGAGCAGTGGCCCACGTTGAAAGAGATGACATACCTGAATAATGCATCAACAGGAATCCCACCTTTAGACACCTTTAATGCAATGAAGAATCATCTTGACAATAGAGCGAGGGCTATAGGGAAGTTCGAAGATACACTTGCTAATTTCAAAGAAATCAGACAAAACCTTGCTATGTTGCTTGGTGGTGACTATAGCCAGTATGCGTTTGTCGCTAGTACAAGTGCAGGAATAAATTCCATAGCTCACGGTGTTGAATATCCAGCAAACTCAAACGTAGTCATATGTGATCTTGAGTTTCCAGCCAACTATGTACCTTGGCAAAATGCAAGTAAATTGTATGGTTTTGATATCAGAGTTGTCAAATCAAAAGATGGTGCTGCTCCGCTTGAATCATTCGAGGAGTACGTGGATGAGAACACCAAGATTATAGCAATTAGCCAAGTTCAATTTGGTTCTGGGTTTAGAGCTGATTTGGATCAGTTGGTACGACTTGCTCATAATAACTCTGCACTTCTCTCTGTTGACATCATTCAAGCTGCAGGTTGCTTCGATACAGACCTTGCAAAGCTTGGTGTGGATTTCGCAACAGGCCAAGCAGCGAAGTGGATGTTGGGACCTGTGGGCGCGGGGTATATCTATGTGGGAAAATCAGTAATTGAGGATCTCACTCCTCGATTCATCGGATGGTGGGGAGTTGAACAACTTATGGAGTTCGGATACTTTGAAAGGACTCCTTTACCAGATGCACGAAAGTTTCAGGTGGGATCACCAGCTATGGTGGCATATGTTGGACTGCTCGAGTCGTTGAAGACTCTCCTCAAGATTCCAGGAAAAACCAGAGAGAATGCGGCAATGGATAATGCAAACTATCTCCGGAGAAGACTCTCTGAGATGGAAATTCCATTCTATGACTTTGGTCCAAAACATAATTCTGCAACGGTTTCGTGCGCACCTCAGGATGTTGATAATCTTCACGAAGAATTAGTCAATAACAAAATACATTGTTCTGTTAGAAATGGTAGGCTACGAATATCACCTCATTTCTACAATAATCATGATGAAATCGATAGGATCATTGAACATCTGAGGTGAGAGTATGCTTGACCAGATAACAGAATCAATCTATTTCATTATGAGCCGTTCTTTCGATTCAAACATTACATACATCAAATCCGGAGACCATGAAATCTTGGTTGATGCAGGAACAGGACTTTACGCCTCAGCTCTCGATAATGATTTACGCGCTCAAGGGGCATCGCTCGAATCTATCACAGATGTTGTTCTCACGCACTGTCATATTGACCACATCGGAGGGATTATACCGCTGTTGGAAAGTGGGTCACCCAAACTCTATCTTCACAAAGCGGAAGCAGAACCAATCAACATGGGTGATATGAGTCCAACGCTTGGGGATACGTTCGGTGCGGATTTGCCTCCGTTCAAGATCGATGTAATGCTTGAAGAAGGCGATGTAATCGACTTCGGAGATGTGAAACTCAATGTTTTTCATACTCCGGGGCACTCTGCCGGAAGCATTGTCATGGAGGTCGAGGGAACTGGTATTCTTTTCACTGGGGATACATTATTCCCAGGGGGAAGCTTCGGAAGAGTTGATTTCCCTACAGGAAGTCCAGAGAAGCTTGTGGCATCACTCAAACGTATTTCAGAGATGGATTTCCAAATTGGTCTACCTGGTCACATGAATGCGATGAAATTCGATGCAAGAAATTCTGCGCTAAAGTCATACCAGATTGCAAAGGATTGGTTCAGAGTATAGTCAATATCAACGATGTATTACTTGGATATGATGGGTATTCTACTAAGCAAAGAATATATGAGACAAATCGTTTGAGCGGTAGTGCCAACGATGGCCATGTTAGTGGAAAAACCGTTGGTATATCTGCTCAAAACATACCCTCAGCATTTTAGGATGTGGTGGGGGATACAAAAGACAAAAACATACTTCGGTGGGTGTTGATAACTTGGCGGACTCTTCTATGGATTTGGATGAACTCCTTAAAGAGTTCACGCCCGAGAAGAAGGCGCGTTTTCAAGCTTTTGACAAAGTTGTTGGTGCACTCAACACTCCAAGTCAGTCATTGTTTGTGACCGATAATGACAGTGAAGTTGACACATTCCAGAGGGATTTCAATCAATTTCTAGTAGCAACCGGGAGAATGGAGGAGGGTGCAGCAGACCTACCGTACCACATGGTTCGAATTGGATATGACGGTGACATGCTTGACGACATGTTCAGGCTGATCGTTTCAGATGAATCCGAGAATTTCAAACCTGCATCATTGGATGCAAACATGCTCTACTCAAAGCAAGCTATCTTCCAGCATCTCTATCAAACAATCACAAAGGACAAGTTCATCATATTCCACATCAATGAGTTTCCCTTGGCATATTATTTTGAAACTGCTGTGGTTGTAGACGTTGAGGAACTTTCAGATGTCATGGATCCCTCTGTTCATGATGACACAATAATGCGATATCTCAATGACCTTCGCGAACAAGGAACGGAAGAACATAGAAAGACGTATAGCTTCTTCTATCGTATCAGTACGTCTTTGCTCATGGAATTGTCCAATGTGTTTCTGGTTGTTCCAACCGCAGGTATGAATCGTCATATTTGTGTCACAAGTTGGCGAACGCAGACTCTTCTCCTTGGATTCAGTCCCTTGACCTGGTCCTCAGGAAGCTTTAGGGTGTTTGACTTCAGCGGCAGGGACATTGATGCCAGATGGGCATATCCAGCCCCGCAGTCAGAAGATCCAAGAGTCAAGCAATACACACGTTTGGTTCCCTTGAGATGAAAGTTACTTATTATTGATTGAATATATAATGTATATACATGTATATATCCATCACTGAATGTATTAAGAATACTTAATACTCGACCGGTCCGAGATGGACGTGAATGACACCTTGACAAAGCAACAAAATGCAGTTAGGACAGCCAAGGCATTCGTGCCAGGACATGTCACAGGTATCTTTCGTATATTCGACGAATACGAAGACCCACTGCGTTGCGGCTCGACAGGTGCAGGATTCTCCGTGACGATTGGAACAGTCACATCCGTGTCTGTGATGGAACGTCCCTCGCTTGAGATCATAACGGAATACAACAACGAACGCATCGATGCAAAAGTCACAAAGACGGTGATACAGAGATTGACAGAAAAGTATGAGAAGACACTCAAAGTGCATGTTCAGCATGAGTCTTCGCTTCTTTCTGGAGCTGGTTTTGGTGCGTCAGGTGCAGGTGCATTAGGTACAGCTCTTGCTCTTAGTCATCTACTCGATCAAGATATCGAATACACTAGGGCTGCAGAATTTGCACATATAGCTGAAATTGTGAACCAATATGAAGTCGAACGCATCGTTATCGGCTTTCCGCTCACATTAAACGGACAAACGAGTGCCGCAGTCAAACGAGTGGAGTGGTTTATCGCAGCACTCGAAGCCAGGTGTGGCCTGGCAATTGAGAAAGTCGATGAACGTCTGACTTCAGTGCAGGCTCAACGAATTGTCATTGAAATGGGATACTCGCCCAGTCGTTCAAAAGGCAAAATAGACCAAATCGCAGC
>JBHLRT010000267.1:0-4065 GCA_048882305.1 Candidatus Thorarchaeota archaeon | reverse complement strand
GAAAGAAGACTCATTCAGTCAATGACAATCAATAAGTTGTGCCGTGCCTGTTCCTTGTTTGGTGTTTCAATGACTAAACCTCAAGTGTTCTTCGCAGATAGGAGGACTCGACCTGATTACAATATGCTTGACAAACTAGAGCATGTTTTCAATGAGATGGGTTTGCCTGAATCAATTAACTCTGGTGAAAAAGTGATGATCAAAACTCATTTTGGACTCTATGGAAACACAAATCACATTCGACCTGCGTATGTTCGCAAACTAGTAGATTTGGTAAGAGCCGCTGGCGGGTTCCCCTTTGTCGCTGATACAGCCTCTCTTGCATATGGTAGTGAACGACCATATGGCGGTCGCACAACTGCGCCTGAATACTTGATGCGTGCTGCGCTGAACGGGTTTTCACAAGGAACGATTGGAGCTCCTATCATTATTGCTGATGGATATTGGGGCATTGACACCTATGATGTGACTATTGATGGTGAACATATTCAATCTGTCCCAGTAGCTGCCGCAACACTCGACGTA
The DNA here is from genome assembly GCA_048882305.1 of Candidatus Thorarchaeota archaeon. Classification (GTDB taxonomy): domain Archaea; phylum Asgardarchaeota; class Thorarchaeia; order Thorarchaeales; family Thorarchaeaceae; genus SMTZ1-45. The sequence goes on along the minus strand of JBHLRT010000267.1, from coordinate 3,540 downwards.
AAGAAAGTCATCCTGTTAACACATGCGAAATTTCATCACATAGGCGTAGCTGCCTCTATCAAGAATATGGGTATTGGTATGGTGGGCAAGAGAGGAAAATCATCTGCTCATTGTCCTGAAGGTCTCCAAGTATCTCCAGACAAATGTAAAGGAAAGGAATGTTCAGAGTGTATTTCTGTGTGTCCGGTAAGATGCATCGATGTTTCAGAAACTGTTCATATAGACTGGAGCAGGTGTGTTACATGCGGTCATTGTGCATCTATATGTTCTAACAAGGTCGGAGCCAAAGCTATTGCCATGCCCTGGTCAGGCAAAGATATAGCATATCGCATTGTCGAAAATGCACTAGGGGTAACAAAATCAATTGGAACTGATAATTTCTATTACATCAATTTGGCTATCGATATATCCGACTTATGTGATTGCATTGGAGTTGGAGCACCTTTGGTAATGCATGACCTAGGCATTCTGGGATCTTCTGATCTCGTTGCTGTTGACCATGCCACCATGGCTGCGATGAAAGGTGCAACGCTAAATCCAAACTCAAATATCGATAAAGCACAATTTGAGGGTCTTGTAGAACGATCTGAATTGATATTCAACCATGGTGAAAAGATTGGTTTAGGTACAAGAGATTATGATCTTATCACCTTAGCTAGGGATTCACCCAATCCCCACTAGGAGGAAAAAACATGATACCGACGTGGTTTAGAGAAAAGATAATTCACGCACATGCGAATCAGAGAGCTCACATGTACTTTGTTCTTGAAAACTTGAAGGATGATGAACTCACCAAGATTGTAACTGATGAAGAATATTCACGGTCAATTGCTGGTATTGTGATGCATATTGGAACTGCAGAAACTTACTGGTTCCACAAAGCGAACAATTCAATCGGGCCTCCCACAATTGCAGACACTTTTGATGAGGTTCTTGGTCGCATAAAAGAAAACACTGAGAAGATTACTAAATTAGTGAAAGAGTGTCCTGAGGAACAACTACGAATAATCCCTCCGAATGACGGTGGACCTTCAATAGCTTGGGCCACACTTAGAACAGTTCAACATGGAATTTACCACTCCGGACAGATAGCAAAAATCAGACGAATCATTGGCACTAGTGAATTGCCATCAGATTCCGCTAATTTATGGGGCATAGCTGTAGATTCCACCCTGGACATTATTCGCGCATTACAAGAGAAATAACAGATTTTATTCAGTAAGTATAGGATTTAATTTAGTCATTTTCTAGGAATCTTTAATTGTATGCTATTCACTACAAATAACGGGGATAATGATGGCAGACATCAAGAAACATCTAAGTGAAGGCATTCTTCTGCTTGCAGACTTCAAGTATAAGAACGCTGAAGGAAAATTCCGAGAGGGTCTCAAGAGTGACTCCAAAAATGCACTACTTTGGAGATATCTTGGAGATTGTCTTGTACTTCAAGGTAGATTCCGTGAAGCTCGTGACGCACATAACACATCCATTAGGTATGAACCGAGCTTTAAGGTTGAGATGAAGATAACATCTCGAACATCAGGACCTTTTGGTACTGTTGAAAATGAACAAGTTATCGATCTAACAGAACACACTGCTCGTCAGGTAGCACCGGGTGATAATCCTCTTGGCAGTATTGACATGTATCCTTCATTTCTTCGCGATAGTATGAAGAAATCGGTAGAGGATGCAAAAGCTGCATTAAAGGATGATCCAACCAATGTTCATAATCTAAAATCATTGGCATCGTCTCTCTTTATGTTTGGTGATTACAAAGAAGCTCTAAAGACAAATGCAAAATTGCTTTCCTACGAACCTGACAATTGGGAAGCACATAGCTCTTTCCTTATGTGTTTTGGACTAGGAAAATTCGTGAAGTGGAGATAGACTCGTATTATCCGAGTTGAGCTTCAATTGCATTCAGGTCATCAGTATAGAGTTCTCTTCTTTCTGATACATATTGAGGTTCAACTATAACATATGTATCTAGATCAGAATAGACTATCACTAGTGGAGCCTTTCCCTTCACAATCTTCTGAAGTTCCTCTCTCAGACCATCACATAGCTCGTCTTCTTGTTCTACAATAATTGAATCAGAGGTCCAATGAAACTTAGGTAGATTGCTGGTTTGATCTATTGTTTCTTCTAATGACCACGACTTCAAGTTCCACTTCTTGGTGTGACCTGAAACATCTTTAGTAATAACATAGTCACCCCTTTCCTCCATGTCAATGATCTGGTCGGTGTGAAGCTTTGCGACTTCCTTCCAGTCATGCTTCTTCCATACATGTACAATCTTCTCATTCGTCTGTGGTAAGTGTGGAAAGAAGTAGATGTGGTTATCACCAATCTCTAGACCACGACCATTTGTGCCTGACCCAACAAGGTCTGTGATTTTCCGCATGGTCTTTCTCTCGAAGACCGTCACCTTGTCCCAGTCGACAATATAGAGAAACTTAGAATCAGTACGTATGATTTCCGCTGCATTGGGGAGGAATGTTCCTCCTTGTCCCATCTGTACTGTTTCCCTTATTCTACCCGATTCACGATCACAGATATAGACCCCGCCCCTGACACCAATGAAGACAGTATCATCATCAACATGGAATCCCTTTACTTCATTTCTTGAACTCTTGGAGTCAAAAGGTAGAATGAATTCGTACATCTTTCCAGGATTGTCTTTAAACCAAAAGATTAGTTTATCCTCCTGAAGACCATAGACGCAATTGCCATATTGCATATCATTCAACCAATCACTCTCTCCTTCTAGAGATAGAAGTGGTTTCCAGGAATCTGTTTCCCAAATTGAGATGATAGCAGGAAGATACCCTGCTGTCGCATAAATCCGAGTACCATCTGCGGCAATACCTGAAATTCTATCTTTCATTTTCAGAGTGGTTATATCCTTGAAGCTGAGTTGGTCTTGAACTTTGATTGAGCCATCCAAATATCCTGAGTAGAAGTATTTATGGTCCTTACAGAAACTTGCAACAGTATTCTCACTCTTCGGAAGATGAGTGACCTTGTTGAACTTCTTATCAAGAACAGATATACCCCCACCACGAGTGGCGCATGTTATGTGTGGATCGTTGACATCGACATTTGCAATATCATTTTCAAACATGTGTTTATTCTTCAAACTCTTGTTCTGAAGGTCCCAAAGACTAAGCTCTTTCCCATTGAAGACATAGATGTCATTTTCCTCAATCCAGAAGTCATCATCCTTATAATGTCCTGTTTTGAATACATCTACTTTCTGCAGGGTTTCCTTATCCAAAATAGTAATGCCCGGCATATTCCATCCTGCAAAGAATAACCTATCCCCAACAACCTGCATCCTAGTTATATGATCACTATGCACTCTATACTCCTTCATTAGTGACCAATCTTTCTTTGAATACCTCCAGATGTAACCTCTTCCACTTACAGGGTTATACTTACTCCCTCCTACATAGACTGAGTCATCATCCATAGTAATAGAATGACACAAACCACTATCACTCTCTGGGTTCGTGACATTTTTCCAATTCGATTTGTCAA
>JBHLRT010000266.1:0-4074 GCA_048882305.1 Candidatus Thorarchaeota archaeon | reverse complement strand
CCTTCCCAAAGAACTGTTTCTTTGCTCTAGAACGACTCATGAATCTTCCCGCACCATGAGCAGTAGATCCCCATGTAAGTTCCATTCCTTTCTGGTTTCCAATCAGAATGTACGATGCTGTTCCCATAGTCCCTGGAATAATCACCGGTTGACCAATATCCCTGTATTTAGCAGGAACTTCAGGATGTCCTGGTGGAAATGCGCGAGTTGCACCTTTTCTATGGACTACGACTTTGGTTTTTCTCCCGTCGATATCATGTTCTTCGACTTTTCCCATATTATGTGCAACATCGTAGATGAGACCCATATCCAGGTCTTCGGGTGAACTTCCCATCACTTTACTAAATGCTTCTCTGGTCCAATGCATCATGACTTGACGGTTTGCAAATGCATAGTTTGCTGCTGCGCTCATCGCGCCAAGATACTGTTGCCCCTCCTTAGAAGTTGTAGGCGCGCTACACAGTTCTCGGTCTGGGAGGATAATGTTGTATTTTCTCATCGCATGTGTCATTATCTTGATATACTCTGAACACACTTGATGTCCAAGGCCTCTAGACCCACTATGAATCATCACCATGACCTGTTTTTTTCTAGTGATACCCATCAGCTTTGCAGCTTCTTCATCATAGATATCATCAACCACTTGAATCTCAAGAAAATGGTTCCCTGAACCAAGTGTTCCACTCTGTTTCAGTCCTCGATTTTTAGCGGACTCGGGTACATCGTCAGGGTTTGCGATATCGAGCCTTCCATTGGCTTCTTGATGTTCTAGGTCCTCTTTCCACCCATAGCCTTGATCTACAGCCCACTCAGCTCCGTTTGAGAGGACCTCATCAACACCTCTTTGACTTCTCAGATCTATTTTTCCTTGTTTTCCTACACCTGTGGGTACCTCAGCAAATAATTGGTCAATAAGGTCTCTAATCTTGGGTCGAACATCACTCTCATCAAGATTTGTTCTTAATACTCTGACACCACAATTGATGTCATATCCGACCCCACCTGGAGATATGACCCCTGATTCATAGTCTGTTGCAGCAACTCCGCCTATCGGGAATCCATAACCTTGGTGACCATCCGGTAACACAATACTATGCTTATAGATTCCTGGCAAGCATGCGGCATTGGTTGCTTGTTTGAAAGTCGCATCCTGTTTCATCTTTTGTACAAGCTTATCAGAAGCGAAGATTGTTACTGGGACCTTCATACATTCTTGTGTTCCCAATGGTATTTCATGGATGTTTTCAGAAACCCTATTGATATCCACTTTAATTCACACTCTCTAAGAACGGCGCACTGCTTCGTGAGGCTGGCTATAAGGCTTGTGAAGTGAACTTGACCAAGACTCTTAATACCTGCGACTCATAGAATTGAGTTGGGCAATATTGCCTTATAGGATACAGGAGGATGAGTCACCAGGTGCCGGAAGTGCGACTAACTGCAATGGTAACTTCTCACGGCTGAAGCTGTAAGGTCAAGCAGGATGATCTCACCCACCTCCTACAAACAGCCAATCTAGTTCCTCTCGGATCATGCACTACTGAAGAAATTGGTGATGATGCTGTGGTCCGTATTGTCAACGATGACATAGCAATTGTAGAAAATGTGGATATCTTTACCCCAATCCATGATGACCCTCGAATACAGGGCGAGATTGTGGCATGCAATGCAACTAATGATATCTTCGCAATGGGCGTAACGAAGCTTCTTTCCCTTCAAGCATTCCTCGCATATCCGTCAGATCTACCTGAAGGTATTGTTGCTGGGGTCTTAGAAGGAATGAAGAACTTCATGGAACGCCATGATGCAAAGTTATCAGGTGGTCAAACGATTAAGAACCCTGTTCCCGTCTTTGGGGGGATTGCTCTTGGTACTGCACATCCACGAGAAATTGTGTATTCTCATGGGGCAAAGGTTGGAGATGTTGTTCTTCTGACAAAACCACTTGGTATTCAACCTGTGATGAGATCATATAGAGACCTCAAGAATGAGAAACGTGATTCACTGTTGTCTGAGTTCAAAGAGTCAGACTTGAAGCGAATGCAGGATATTGCTGTTAAGTTGATGACATTCAGCAATCTTGAGGTCGCTCAAGCAATGCACTCTGTGGGTGTGAATGCAGCAACTGATGTGACTGGATTTGGTCTACTTGGTCATGCTAGAAATGTATGCTCCCTGAGCGGAGTTGACGTGATTGTAGACCGTGTTCCTGTAATTCGTGGTTCTCTTCAACTTGCTGAATATTTCGGTCATAAACTTTCTACGGGTTTTGGTGCTGAAACTGCAGGTGGAATGCTGGTGTTCTTGGACTCAAATAGAGTGGATGAATTTAGCAGCTTTCTTTCTAAAAAGAAACTGCCTTGCTGGCCTGTTGGTGAAGTAGTGGAGACTAATGGACCACCTTGTGCGAAACTTGCACAAGATGTTCAATTCATCGAGACCGAGTTCCCGTGAAGACGCAATAAACCCAATGGGGTTCGTGTTCGAGGATTGCTGTTGCGAGCAGCCGGTCTCACTCTTCCTCTGATTTGCGCAATACAATTAAACTGGCGCCTGCAGATATTAGACCGATAATAGCACTATAAACCTTATAATGAGCATCAGAATATCTGAAACACACTGATTTGGAGTCAGGATTAGGTGGTCACATGAAGATTGTCGTCACAGGTCCCTACGAAGCTGGCAAGAGCCAGATGATTCACCATATTACTAATGGTGCATGTATTAATGTTGAACGTAGAGGTACTACAATCGCTATGGACCATGGCCTTGCAAATGTAGATGGGATGAGTGTCTTCATGTTTGGTACACCCGGACTCCTGCGTTTTCGAACAATGCGTAAGATTTTGAGTGAAGGCGCTGATGGTATTATCTTCGTTGTTGATTCCGTTGACCCAGAATCTGATGCACGTGCAAAGTTGTTCTTCAGAGAGATTGCATTCTTCTTACCAGGTGTCCCCTGTGTTGTGGCAGCGAATAAGCAAGACCTTCCAGAAGCACGTCCAATCGACCAACTGAGGAAGAATCTTCGGTTTCTAGCTGGTCTTCCAGTTTTTCCTGTATCAGCAAAGACGGGTGAAAATGTAGATAGCATGTTGAGAACTCTTCTTTATCTTGTAATGATGCAATGGGGCAAGGTATTTGGCAAGTTTGCCGAATTTAGTGGTGATAAGAAAGGTCTATCCAAAATGATGAAGGATCTTGGGATTGAGCGTGAACAAGCCGTCGGCTATTTGCGCCGGTTTGAACTGAGAAAACTCTTGGAAGTACAAGTTGGTGATGAACAATTCGTCGTAAAAGACTCAGTGCGTCCACTACTTGAAAATCCAGTTTTACTTATGGCACGATAACTCAACTTATTATTAAGATGAATGACGCGCTCTTTCTAGACTCATAATATCGTACCTTTCGCTCTTCAGAAAGAATCAAAAGCGATATAGCCCGCCACCGTTTGTGTTTTCAGGTGAGCCAAATGAGTGAAGACATCGACGACATGGATCCTGCAGAAATATTGGAACAAGCCACTGAGGCTTTAGAAGCTGGAGAAAAGGATGCTGCTGCAAAAATGTTCAATGCAGCTGGCAATATCTATATGGCTGTTGCAGAATTTGAAGAGGCTCACAAGTGCTTCGAAGACTCACTGAAAATCTATCAAGAGCTCAAGGATGAAACGGGTATCTGTGATACCATGTACAATCTTGGTGTTGCCCAAATAAACCTCGAACACTGGGATGAAGCAATTAGCACTCTTGAGTCCTCCAAAAAGATGTTTGACAAATCAGATAATGAAAGCGGTGCTGCTGATGCGCTATATGGTCTCGCACTTGCTAGTTTAGGTCAAGGTAGTTTTGACACAGCCATGGATCACTTCAAGAAGGCTCAACGCGCTTATGCAAAACTAGACAATCAGCAGGGAGTAGCTAGTGTCATAATGGACATGGGAGCTGCCTATGTGGACCAAGAAAATTGGACTACTGCAGAAACAACAATCAAGAAGGCATTGAAGGTTTACAATGAAATTGATGACAAATCTGGGATTGCAGATGCATGCTCTTTATTGGGTGATATAGCCGA
>JBHLRT010000265.1:0-4098 GCA_048882305.1 Candidatus Thorarchaeota archaeon | reverse complement strand
TGTGTATATACTAAATCAGAAATTCGATCATTCTCTGAAATCTGCGAGGATAACGGAACTTTGTTTGTGCAAGATTCAACTTACAAGCACTTCTGTGATGATCATTCCTCTGTACTGAAACACTCCCTCGAAAATGGCATCGCAATCTATAGCTTTTCTAAGTTTGCAGGAATGGCAGGATTGAGAGTGGGAGCAGTAGTGACCAATCAAGCATTGGTTGAAAAATTCACGAAAGCCCAGGTGAACAATCTTGGTTCGAATATTATTGCACAAAGAGGTGCCTTTGCTGCATTAAAAACCAAAGATCAGTGGTTTGGGGATGTATTGAGAGCGACTCGTAAGAATTGTAGTCTGGTAAAGGATGCTGTTGATTCTGTGGACGGTGCTTATGTCACTGTGTATCCTTCACACACGAATTTCCTGTGTGTAGACATTAAGGAGACTGGTGTTCATCCAGAATCTCTGTGCATCTATTTCCTTGAGAACACGGATTTCTTCATTCGTCATGCAGGCTATCAGACCGAGCTATACAAGGATCGATTTGTGAAGATTAGTGTGTCAGTTCCACAACCCCAGATTGAGGCATTCTGTGAACATTTCCCAACTGCAATTGAAAAAGCTAGGGACATCAAACCCGGCAAAGCACTCTTCTAGAACAAACACATGGGCAACGTTTAAGAAGTCGTTTGAGTTTAATAGAGAAAAGTTGGAAATCATACGAAAACATGAAACGTGCAGTTATGCACTTCTAGTAGGGCTGGAGCAAGTTTCAGGGTGAAATCAAACATGGGAAGAGGACAAAAGCTGGATGACTTGGATATCGCAATTCTGAGAGAGTTGCAGAAGGATTGTCGAATTCCACTGCAGGATATAGCTGCAAAAGTGAATTCGCCAACATCAACTGTACACTATCGAGTGAAGCGACTTGAGCGAGATGGTGTGATTGATGGCTATTATGCCCACATAAATCCGGAAAAGGTAAACATGGACTACATCACCATAATCAAAGTAATGGCTGCTTATGGACCAAAATATTATGAGAGGATCGGTAACGACCTGAAAAAGATTCCAGGGGTTTGGGCGGTTTACTATTCATTAGGTGAGCAAGACTTCTTCGTCTTGACTAGGTCAAAGGATCGTGCGGCGTTTATGGACTCTCTGGACAAGGTCATGTCCACAAAAGGTGTTGAGAGAACTGCGACGCAGGTCATCGCAAAGGTAGTCCAAGAAGACCCACGTCTGCAGATCTAAACTAATCGATCACATGCAGAAGGACATATCCGGACAATTCAGAGTAGAATGGTTAAGAGAATCTGCTGAAGAATGACATGAATAGTGATGTCAGCAAAGATATGTGCGACAATTGCAGATTCAATACCTTGTTTCCAATACAGCCAACCGAATATTACAGCTGGAATGCCATTCAGAACAATTGCTCTAATGACGATAATTGATGTAATCTCCATAGCCAGTCCGATTGTGGATAGATTTAACAAACTGAATACCAGAACTGAAAGGATTATTCCAACCCAGAAGGTCAACATATAGGGTGTGCCATCTTCTTTCATCTTTATTCTCCATACAAACCACACAATAACTGTGAGAATGAATAGACGTAGGAATAGTTCTTCGTATATTCCACCGTAAAGTATTGTCAGTACGCGAGAACCGAGTGAAGGTATGATTGAAGGTGTTGAAGAGGGTATCATTGGAGAGAAAACAAATTGGGTAAAGACAAAGACCAACACACCAGATATGATTCCAAGAAAAGGGGCGATTTTGAAAACTGCTTTGAGTTTATCGCCAACTGGTTCATTGTTCATATCTGCATTGATAATCGGGGCCCCTAGACCAACTTTCCGACCTAATCGTAATCCAAGAAATATCATGACAGTAATAATCGCAATGTTGATAGCTGTACTTAGTACAAAGCCACCAACATAGATAGATGGGCTACCTGAGAGCTCGGACAAGTATGGAAGACCAGCAAGGTAGCCGCAGGTACCAAAAATCGTGAGAATCAAGGTTATACGTATTTCATTTTCCGCGTCGACACTCAATGTTCACGGACTCCTAATTTTCCTGAAATAAAGGGGAATAATTCTCTTCTGGTTGGTAAGATTCTGCTTTCTCATTTACTCGATAGTGAGAGAAACTGCAGAGTTGCTCACATTACTATTGAGAGTAATGAAATCTCAGAGAAATTCAAGTCCGATTGACCGCGAAATAATATGCGACCACAGACGCTACGAAACTACCAAGCACACCCATGATAGCACTGAATCTTTCTAAATCGATTTGATTGAGTAGAGTCATTATTACAACTAATGTAAACAATCCAAAGATCCAGACAGCTAAAACCGCCCGCATGTTTTTACGCAGACTCAATATCTGAACTGCACTCTCACCTGCTTTCTGGAGGGCATGTATTGTTGTTTGAATCAGTGCTTCATTTACAACGATAATGAACCCAATACCGAGTCCTAATCCAATACCAAGTAGAAATACCATAATTGTAATCGTGTCTGCTAGAAACCAGAGAAATACAACCACTAATGTGATGAGCCAACCAACAACAAACCATCCTATCAGAGTAGTTCTCTGATGTAAATTCGCTTCTGCCATATTCTATCCCTTTCCCTTGCATCCCCAACAACAAATAGACACAATCACCTAAAACGTCTTTCCTTGTGATTAGGTGCAGATTCTAGAATAATCACAAGGAGAACAATAGTAAATACCAATCTCCTATTCAAAGGCAATATTGAAATGGATGTTCAGAAATCCTAAATGAAAGCTTAGAGAAATGTGAGATAGGATGGATGAAACTCAGAGAGAAACATTGTTTCTGACGATCAAATCTGTGATAGACGGAATTATCGCAGACAAGAAAGAGAATCCAAAGAATACCAAGAGATTGAACTCTTTCGAGGGCAGAATCAATATCGGACTACATGTGGAAGAAGACGAGATAGTGTGGATTAATCTCGTAGCAAAGGATGGAGACTATACGGTTTCAAGAGATAAACTTGAGGAGCGAGATCTTGAACTGATAGCTGATCCAGAAGACCTGATGTTCTTCTGTAATGGTCAGTACTCGGTCACGCATATGATGATGAAGAAGAACCGATTTGGAAAGAGAAAACTAAGATTTAGTGGCAGGGCATACGGTAAGCTCCTTGCCTTGCCCAAAATACTTGTTCTCGACAAAAAGGAACATTGAGAGGTATGAAAAAATGGCAAAATTCGGAACTCCGGAATATGCAGAACTACTCGTTGATGCAATCAATTCAAACGAAGCCTATGCAAAGGCTGCGGACTGGTGGGAAGGCGACTTTATTTTCGACGTAGAACCGCATGGAGGGTTAGAACACCCAATCAAAATCTGGGTCGGCCTGTATCATGGAAAATGTACAGGGTGTAAAGTACTAGGTGAGGGCGAAGAATTCACGCTCTTGAAAAAGGGAGATAAGCCATCTGGAAAGCCAAACGAAGTAGAGTTTGTGTATTCTGCGAAGATGGACGTATGGGAGAAAATTCTGAAAAAAGAATTAGATCCAATTCGAGCCTTGCTTTCAGGACAAGCAAAAGTTCAAGGCGATATGCCTAAGATTTTGCGCGCTACAGAGGCCGCAAAGGAACTTGTTGCTAGTGCCACTAGAATAGAAACTGAGTTCTACGGTTAGTCATAATGGAAACTGCAGATCACATGGATGGACAATAGATGTTGAAGGGATACATGGGAAAAATACTACGAGTAAATCTTACAAATGGAACAATAACAGAGGAGTTTCCAGACGAAGAGATACTCATGAAGTACTTAGGTGGTGCAGGGCTCGGAACCTATTATCTGATAAACGAAACTGAGAAAGGAATCGACCCTCTGGGACCTGAGAACAAACTGATCTTTATGACCGGACCCTTGACTGGTACACAGTCCCCTAGCGCAGGAAGATACAGCGTTGTTGCCAAATCTCCCCTGACTAATCTCTGGGGTCAGGCAAACTCTGCAGGATTCTGGGCGAAAGATTTCAAGAGGTCAGGTTATGATGGCATTATCTTCGAGGGTATTTCTCCCAAACCTGTGTATCTTCTGAC
>JBHLRT010000264.1:0-4101 GCA_048882305.1 Candidatus Thorarchaeota archaeon | reverse complement strand
CACACCATTTGAAAACCACTTTAGAGGAAATTCGTTAGGCATTCCAACGCCTCCGAAGTATCCCGTAATTGTGTCAGGACCTCCAAGATGAATATTCACTGGTGCACCATCTGGACCAGGATAAGTTCCTTTTGTATCAAGTGTTTCAACATATGAGGAACCTGCAATCTGCATTCCAGCAGCAAAAGCGATGACTTGGTCATCTGCTGTTTGTTCTGCCATATTTCTTACACGGATGAATCGACCGGGCATAAGATCTTGCTTTTCAATTGACTGCTTGGCTTCTTCAATAAGCCACGGAAAATACTGACACGCACTAATCTCGAGTGTAACTGCAAAAGAATCATCAAAATTCGTGCTATCAACCTTATCACCAATGATTTTCCGCCGATATTCAGGAATCGAAATAAACGCGTCATTGTCCCGTTGTTCTTGAAGCCAAATGAGATCCTTAACATATGGAGAGTCTTTGGTTTCAAGCTGCGAAAGTAGATTCTCAAGCTTTCTCGCTTCCTGAGCTTTTTTGTTAATTTCATCCACACCGCCATACTTCTCAATGATCTTGAGTAAGTCTGTGACTAAGGGATTGTCATCACGAAGAAGAAACTCATTGATTTCCTTCAGTCGATTGTTATCAATTTCCAACTTCTGCCTGTCAATCATATCGTAGGCATCCCGTTTTTTCAAGCAAGTAATCGCGGTCGCTCTGACCACGTTTACAGAGTGTGATTCATCCTAAATAACGATTCCGAGATGTGTTGATGATGAAACCTACTAATGGTCGGAATCGTCAGATTGTTGAGACTGTATTTCGATTTGTTCTTCTAAGTCACTTGTATAATCCTGCGTTTCATTACTTCTAACAGTGGTGGGTGTTGATGGATGTAGCCCGTATTTTTGATAATTGTTCAATGCTATTGCACCTTCTCGAATAAGAAGAACTAAACTGATGAGAGTGAATCCAAGAAAAATGATAGTTAGATTATACCACCAGATTGGTGAACCAGAATAATACGCAGATATCGTTAACCACGAGCCCAAAAGTAGGAGACCTATTGATATGATTAATGTCATAATTCTCCAAGATTTAGTGCCCCAAGTTGGCATGAAACCACCACGACCCAACTGATAAAGTTGCTCTCAGCATATATTGCTATGGGTAATAATCTAACTCTATCTCGGATAAGATTTAAGGGAAACAAAGTAGTAGGTATGTTTGGTAAGTATCGTGAGAGAAGGGGTTTTCGTTGGACTACTACTAGTGTGTGTTCTATCAACTGTCTTTACACCTGTGGATGCATACTATTCTGCAGGTCCAATAACGTGGAATAATGGTTTGAAAGTCGATTGCGTTGTTGAGAGTCTAGACTTTTGGGTGACAGGGACTACATGTTCATTCTATATTACCTTGACACTCAAGGACATGGGCACTGTGGTCGAGTTTGAACACTTGACTACTGCAGTCTATGTATATACCGAACAAGAGGATTCATCGGTAATCGTAACTGATTTTCCATGGAGCACTCCAGGGGACACAGTTCGTGTAATCCATACTTTCATACTCAATGATGAACAGATCAACAATGCTGGTTTGATAATGTATACTGGTCACCTTTATTATCAAATCAATATCAGTGCACGAGTAGACGAAGGTTCCGTGCTTACCTTCTATACATCTGTTCGAGGGCCCGATACATTGAACTTATCAACTAGTCCTCTCGCTGCGTTATGGCCATATCCACCGATGATTATTGCTCTATGTGCGTATTGGCTGGGATTCTTCATACTACGGAGGTTTAATCGAAGATATGAGGGACTAGATGAACTTTATTCATCAACTGACTCCGAGAGTTCCACAGGTTGATCAAAATAATTTGAACGTAGGTAAAATCGAATCGTTGGACCAATTATCAATGCTGCACAGCCACCAATAGTAACTTGTGGCAAGTTAACAGCTACAAGCTCACCAACTGCATAAGGCAAGCCAAAGAAGAAAGTCTGTGGTATAAAGTAGCCGGTCAGCATGAAGAGCGCACCAACGATAACTCCAACAATATCCCACTTGCTTAGCCGGATGTGTTCCTTTACTTTGAAACTTAAAAAGCCAACAGCCATTCCCTCAAGACCCTTGGCAACAAGTGTAATTGGGACATAGAAAGTATAACCACTAATTGCATCTGCGAGTGCGGATCCTACTCCACCTGCAAAGAAACCACCAACAGGTCCTAGAAGAAGACCACCAAGCATGACCATAGTATCCCCAAAGTTGAAGTATCCACTTGTTCCAGGATACGGGATCTGGATAACGAGGGTCATTATGGTTGAAAGGGCGGTCATTATGGCAAGAAGAGCAATGTTAACTGTAGAGCTTTTTCCGGTTGGTCTAAAGTACTCTAGCTCCAATTCTCAGACACCTTCTAAGTCACCAACACTCCTCGGGCAAAGAAAGTTGCATATAACTTTGAGCTTATGAGTGACATCGTGATAATTGAGAGATATAAACGGGCTTAACCGCACTTTTTTAACAAATTAAACGCAGAATCATGGTGTGCGCAGTCTGAAATATCAGCTGTGTCACTAATATTATGAGGTAGGGAAAAAATGTCCAAAAAATGGATACAGACTGCTGATTGGAAGAGTGAAAAACACGTACCTGTGATTGATATAAATAAGATAGAGGATGGAAAGGTCTATGTCAAAGTTACTGTTGGCAAGGAAATTCCACATCCAAATACGACAGCTCATCACATCAAGTGGTTAGACCTCTTCTTTTGGCCCGAAGGTGGAAAGTTCCCCGTTGAAATCGGATATTGTACGTTCGATCATCACGGCGAGTCTGCTGAAGGCCCTGACACAAGTGGAATGTATAGCGAGCCTGTTGCTAAGTTTGTGTTTAAAACTGGCAAACCAGGAACTTTGATGGCCACATCATATTGTAACATCCACGGTCTCTGGAAGAGCGAAACAGAACTCAAACTCTAGAATCTTTAATGTGATTTGGTTGGATTGGGCCTATTGATGTAGTGCCCATCACCATTTCTTTCTATTTGACCATTTGAGATAACTGAAGTCAATTATCCTCAGGATTCTGAGGGGCTGCAAACCGAGAGATACCTTCTTCTTTACTGATGGAACTATCCATCTGATCGCATAATCCAAGTGACGAGTTCAGCAGTCATCTGATTTTCATTCAAAAATTCTTCTTGATATTCGGGGCGTTTGAACTTAAGCAATACATTCTGCATACCAGGGTCAAAACCAATGATTGAAACAGCCCTCTCAAGCGCGTTTGGTCTGAAAGCAATACGTGTGAGCAGCAGAGCAAATCCAAAGAAACCTATGTAGAAGAAAGACCAAGTGGGAATAGGATGTGACCGCGAAATTCTATCACCAATCATTAAAAGACTGAATACTACAAAAGCCATCAGTAAACCATCAACTATCAAACAGAGAGATTGGTATCTATCTGTTCCAGCATCTGGATCTGCATGTTCATCACATACTTGTATTGGAATCACTTTCATATCTGGTAGTTTTGGTCCAGACCTTAATGGGACATACGGGCCGTAGGAGTATTGCCATGAACGTCTTAGATACTGCTTCCCTGTCCTCACAATCTTTAAGCGAGCAACCTTGGTCGCCGGAGCGCCGCAGACCGGGCAAGTTCTTGGAAATCTTGCTTTTAGAAAGTCAACTTTGACAAGCGGCTCATCAAAGTATTCTTTTCGTGGATTCAAAACAAGGTCTCCAATTTCAAGCTCTTCTTCCAATGAGTAAAGAGTGTATCGAACAGTGCTTTTTTGGGGGGAAACATGTTTATGTTCAATTTCTCAGAAGTCAAGGCCATGTATTATGGAGAGAAAGTTCGACTCAGAGCATTGGAAATGGACGATCTTGACGATATTATGAAGTACTTTAACAACCTCGAGCTACGTCAGTATCTAAGTAACCAAGTTCCAATGTCGAGAAATGCAGAACGGCAATGGTTGGAGCGATCAACTACACTGGACCCTTGGCGAGATGGTGGAATGACACTTGCGATTGAGGACAAGAAGTCCGGTGAATTTCTTGGCACTATCAGCCTCTTTGATATCAGCAAAC
>JBHLRT010000263.1:0-4118 GCA_048882305.1 Candidatus Thorarchaeota archaeon | reverse complement strand
AAAACACGTTCAATCTCATTGATGGTCTTCATGATGTTTTTCATTAAATTATGGTGAATCACCTGAGTTGATATTACCGCGTCAAAGAAGTCGTCGGCATATGGAAAAGGGAGTTCCATAGAGTGTTCACAGAGTGCAGCTGATAGTCGCTCCTCATTGAGCCATTCTTCAGCCATCGAGAGCGCTCTTGGAGAAATGTCAAACCCTGAAACATCAAAACCAAGACGAGCTAGATACACGACATGCCGACCAGTACCGCACCCCAAATCCAGGATTCGAGCTCCTTTATTCAGTAAATTCACCAATCTGTCAATATCCGGATGCGGATCTGTAAAGACTCGGCCTTGTTCTGAAAATATCTGGTCCCATTCGGGCATTATTGCATTTTCAACACTTAACAGATGATATGGATTTTGGTTTATCATTCGGATAAAATAAAAGACGAGTATTTGTCAGACAACTTTACACATCTTGGGTGGACATAGACTTGAACATTAAACGCAGGCACATAGTACTTGTTCTGGGTATTGTAATCATGTTTTCAGGAACTATTACTGCAGCAAGTATTCAGAATGGATTTGGATCCATCGTTGTAACAGAAGTCGACTTTCAAGCAGCTGATGGATCGAGGATTCACAGTACTCTTCAACGACCTATGTATGCAACTAGCACAAATCCACTACCAGGAGTGGTTGTCATTCATGGTGTGTTGCAAAATAAGGAGTGGGTGATGGCTTTTGGAATTGAACTTGCACGACGCGGCTTTGTTGTCTTGACCATTGATGCGAATGGTCATGGAAATTCCGAAGCGGGAACAGGCAGCGGAACTGCTGCACTGGAGTATATTACCTCGCTTGATTATGTTGATGATACCCAAATTGGTCTAATTGGTCACAGCATGGGAGGTGGGATTGCATGGAGTGCAATAGACGAGTCAAGTGTGTATGTGAGAGCACTTGTGCTAGTTGGTTCGGGATTTTGGTCAACACCCGCTTACATACCGAATACTCTGGTGGCTACTGGTAGCTTCGATTCCTTGTCGAGATATCCACACAATCTCACACTATTAGAACCATACTTCAACGAAACTGGGATTGTAGAAGGTGCCACCTATGGTGATTTTGCCAGTAATACTGCAAGAAAAGCCATCTTTCCACCCACTAACCACCTCTTTGAAACCATAGATCCTGTTATTGTAAGCGAAAGTGTGGAATGGATGAAGAACAGTCTCAAGGGAGGAGCTGAGGATGAACATTGGATTGCCAGTACGAATCTTGTTTATCCGCTCTGGTTAGCTGGTGGACTCCTTGGGTTAATTGGTGCGCTACTCACAATCTTTCCACTAGTAGCTATTCTACTAAGCACATCGTTGTTCAATGACTTGAGAGGTAACCCATCAGATGAATCGGTTAAATCTAAGACAATCGTTGTTAGAGGTACTATCTACGGACTAATCGGTATAGGTACATTCTTCCCAATGCTGCTTGTAGGAACCCTATTGCAGTATATGATTCCCTTTCCGCAAAGCTATGGATTGCCAGTAATTTCTTGGATGATTGGAAGTGGATTGATTGCACTTCTAGCTCTCATACCTGTTCTGTATTTCCACGTAAGAAAGACAGAGTCAGTGAATAAGGCATTTCGAAGATTGTTTGGATTGGGGGAGCAAGGTGGTTATCGACCATTGTTCAAGACATTGTTATTGTCATTAATAGTATTCGTTTGGTTGTATGCCTTGACTCTCTTTGTAGACGTTGGACTTGTACTGGATTTGAGGTGCTTCCTTCCAGGACTCCACGACCTAACATTAGCTCAATCAGGACTAGTGCCAATTTATTTTGCTGTCTTCCTATTTTACTTCATAATAGAAGGAGCTTGGTTGACTGGGGTCATGTTACCTGAAAGCAAAGGAAGCTGGACTAGAGTCCAATTGAGTTGGACAGTAAAAGGAGTACTTGTTAAAATTGTTCCATATCTCATATTGATTCTGTTTGAATTTGTGGGCGGATTTCTGACAGGGGCTTCTGTGGTACCGGGCATCGCTGGATTTTCTTGGCTGTTCTTCTATGCATTTACGCCATGGTTTGCTGTATGTACCGTAATCACATATTATGGATATAGAGTGACCGGAAACAGATGGCTTGGTGCCATGGTTAATGCCATGCTTTGTGCTTGGTTGCTTGCATCAATCCTCTCACTTAGAGGATAGCTAAAATCAAATGGACTTCATTTATCTCACTGTGCGTTTGAACTTCAACAATCTTCAGAATAAAAGCCATGAAAAAGTCTGACACTCCGTATCAAGAATCCTTTTTTCCTCGAAAGTTATGTGAATCAAGTTAGCATCGCAGAAAGTGATTGAAGAATGATTAGATTGATGGGTGTTCTGACACAAGGCGGCGTACCTATCAAGTTTAAGAGTTCAATGGAGGCGGAGGGAGAGCTCCTCCTCGGACCTTTGATTGAAGCTACAAAAGCTCTAAGCAACATAATGGGTAGTGGTGAAGTCAGACGTCTCGCGTTTAAGGACAATACAATGATTGTCACAGAAACCACCAAAGGATTCACTATTGTAGCCCTTGTAGCAAAAGCAGAAGACTACATGGACAGTCTCCTACGCGTGATCGCTGAGAAGATAGATGAATCTGAAATTCAACAAGCAGATGGATCTGTAAACGATGCGCAGAAACTAATCATCGAGCAGATACTTAATCCATATGTCCAAGATCATGTTGAAACCTCATTTCCTGATGCGCTTTCTAATATTTGGGACCCTGTTTATGAGATTTTGAAAAATGATAGTCGATTCGCTAAGGTGATTCAGGATGTGGACGAACTACTTCTGAGACCAGAACCTGAAAAGAGATGGAACCTTCTAAAAGATGAGTCCAAAGGGTCTTTGAATGATGCCTTAACACATGCTCTGAGAGGCGAGTTCGATAAGGCTTGTGCAATTGCTATGAGTAACGAGGGGGATTTGGCAGGGATATTTGGAATCAAAATGGGGGCATTAGCGCACTCCATGACAAAGGCAATTCCTCCAACACTAGCAGAGTTGAGAGAAACATCTTCGAAATTACCCGATGATCATCCATTCACTGACTTGGCAAAGATATTGGTTGGCTCTGTGGCGGGAGAGATAATTCCAGCAGATTATACTAGAGTCTTTAGAGATTCAATGAGTAATTTCGAGTTTGCTAATGATGATGAACATTTGATGCTTGGTTTTCTCTTTCTCGATGCACGAGTATCTGGTTATCCAGAATTTTCTGAGAAGCTGATGAAACTCTACAAGGGAAAATCAGAGGTGTACTGTTCATTCATTGAAGCTATCCAAGAACGAAATAATATCTTCGACAAATTGTACTCTATCACAAGCTATGATGGATTCAAGGATGAGCTTGACCTGTATAAGACGCAGTTATCTAGTATTCTTGGAAGTATAACATGGGTTACAAACGAGGAATTGATGTGGGAGCTTCAGAAAGAGGGAAAGGGAGTTGAAATTGGAATAACTGCATCACTGAAGTTACAGAACTATATTGCAGTTCTAACTGCTCTGACAGAATCTCCAGTGTTGTCCATTGGCGAACGTAAGGGATTTCTCGAAGAAGTTCTCAGACTTTATCGAGATTACTTTAGAGAACTAATGGCGACAAGTATTCCTCTATTCGCATACACAATGGATAGCATTTTTCAGAGTCTTGCAGTTGCTCATGCGGAATATTACTCGCTCTCAACAGGGAGTTCGAGAGAGAATCATGTTCAACGAACTATTGAATTCCTTGATGATATCTACGAAACTATGCTTGCAGAATGGCCAAAAACACGTGTTAGATTCTCCCTCTTTGTGATGACCAATGCAATATCTCCCATCCTTTCAAGAGCTGGAGAGATGCCAGAAACAGAAATCCGACTAGTATATGCAGCTATGCAACTTCTTGATGTTAATACGATTGATGCAACACAAATAACACGGCCTACTACATATGCAACGTATCTATTCAATACAATAAATTCGCTCACAGCACTCGCCTCGAGACTACTCGAGGGCGATATACGCACCAAAGTCCTCAAAGAAGCAGTCGAGATTGCACTTGATGTACAGGAGTGGTTCC
>JBHLRT010000262.1:0-4118 GCA_048882305.1 Candidatus Thorarchaeota archaeon | reverse complement strand
ATCAAACCGAGCTCTATCTGTGAGATTAGCCGCAAAATATAGGTATGACTCAGAAGCAAACGAGATTCTATGTTTTGCACCTAAATCTGAAGTCATCCAATGGAGAGTACCCTCCTCTTCAATCAATCCGATTTGGAAATTCTCATCCCCGCCGCGATCTCTTGTGAATACAAGTGACCCATCAGAGAGATAGCGTGGATCTGTGCATCTATCCTCTTCATCAGTTAATTGAGTGCGTGGTAGTGTCTTTCCCTTCTCTATCTCGCAGGTATAAATCTGGTAGAGACCCGTCACATTAGATGTGAAGGCGATTCGTTTTCCGTTTGGATGCCATGTGGCACCTCCTGCAGTTTCAACAGTAAGGTAATCTTCAAAACGGGTTTGAGCATTCATGAGGAATCTTGTAGTTCACTATGTTTTGAGTATTTCTTTAGCTCAAAGTATTTGTTGACTTCTTCTTTATTTCATTTCATTCTGTCAGTGCTGAGTGAACTTTTTCATTTCTTCTAGGTGTAACTCAGCTTTTTCTCGTAGGGAAATATTGTCGATATTCTCCGCAAGGTACTTGATATTGTGAATGTGAAGATGAAGTTCATCTTTAGTGAGTGATGAAAGATCTATATTCCAATCCTTCAAGGATTCAAGATACTTGATATTTCTATCAAGCAAGTTCCGATTATAAAGTGCAGGAGCGTGACTTCCGATCATAACTTTCCAATCAAAAATCCTGTAAAAGCTCTCTAGTGTAGAATGGAATCCACCCAGGTCTGTGTTGTACACATATGGAAGTGGAGTTTCCACATTATCTCCAACGAAGAGAACCTTGTCTACATTATCCCAACAAGTAGCCGAATCAGTGGTGTGACCAGGAGTATGGTAGAAGGTAATTTCATCACCAGGAAAACTGAGTCTTTGAGTGAAGACAAGTGAGGGTGGTTTCAAGATCACATCGCCCTTCTTCTGTTCTTCATTAGCTTGAAACGCTTCTTCGTGCTCTTTCAGAATTCTCTCTCTACACAGTTCGTGACCAATGATGAGAGCATCCTCAAAAGCAGCATTCCCCCAGTAATGGTCATAGTCTCCATGTGAATTGAAGACGACCACAGGGAGGTCATCATATCCTTGTTCTCTAATCTCTCGTTTCACAAAAACCATAGAATCGATGCCTAGAAATGTATCAAGAACATATACTCGTTCATTTCCAAGTATGACATAGACATTAGTTAGGAACGGATCCTTGAAAGGAAAAAGCAATCCCCGATTGCCAATGGTCTCAACCTTCATAAAAATCAAGATTCAAACTGGTCAATTCCTTTAGAATCTGGTGATTAGAATGGTTAACTAGGTTACTTGCCCAGGTCACGGATTCAGCACTACTAACGACCCTCTACTCTCAGGAGTACACGCCAGTGTTCCCCCAATAGCTACATTATCCAATCGCACCCAATAATAACCTGTATCTACATGACAGGTCAGGTCGCCATATACAATTGAATTAGTAATGTTCATTCCATTATTTCCTGGACAGTTAATCCCATGTTGAAAGTTTATGTTTTGAAACGTTGCTCCTTCAGCTGTTAGATTCATATTGCCATGTCCTGCGTGAGCTTCTAAATCAAGAGTGTATGCACGGTTGATTGTGACATTGACAAAAGCCTCTGCATCTCCTTTATTCAATGCACAAACATCTGAAGGATTTTCTTTCAGAATCTGAATGGTCATATACTGACCATAGGATGAATTGGTAACCTGAAGGTTTGTGTTCTTCCCCTTTGCACCTTCAACCAAAACAGTTAGCTTCCAATTAATTTTGATCATGTATCCAGGATCATCAACAACATTGAATGTCACATTATGGAAGCAGACGTTATAGTAGATTGAGATGTTTACCACACCCGGATCATCAGCAATAACTAACGTTTCATCATAATCAACTATCGGCTCCAATGTGAGTAAGACGTAAAGACCACCAGCCACGATAGCAGTAGCCAATAGCACTACAAAACAGATACCCATTGACCTTTTTCTCATTGTCTGAACCATCAGTTCGATTTCTTTGTCTATTATTATCCTTTGTTTAGGCGTATTGAGAAATCAAATCGTACGTAGTCAAAGGTTGATTCATCTGTACTTTTCTTTTATTTTTTCAAAGGTCTGTTCTAAGTCATTCAATGACTCAGGATATTTGTTAGAATGCTGACCTAGGATTGACTCTACCATTTCTTTTGCTCGATCTAAAGTATTCTTTGAACCTGAGTTAATCCAAGTATCTCCTGTTAATCTATCAACCAAGTTCGAAGGCATGAGATGCTCCGATCTCAATTTCGTTGAAGTATGTTTCTGGCCAAGGTAATTTCCACCTGGTCCTACTTTTCCAATCAATTCAGTGATCGCGTCAATATTCTCAAGCTCGATGCCTCTGGAAAATCTAAGACTTGCAGCGCATATCTCATTATCAATGACTAACTTCTCCAACGATTGACAGTTCAATTGTGCTAACATTCCTGGACCTGAGATTACATTAATGCCAGATAAGGCGCCTAAGATTGCCCCTACAGCGGTTTCCCATCCACTTTGCGAGTCTTCAATCTTTGAATCACTTGTTCCCAAGTAGGCATGCGTAGGTAAACCATAATGCTTTCCCAATTCAGAAGATGCGCATGCTGTCAAGAAAGCTTCAACAGAGCTGAATCGAGGTGTCCCGTATTTCATATCAAATGTCCCGGGCGCACCGCCATAGATTACACGTGAACCGGGATTTTGCAATTGAGAAATGACTACTCCGCCAAGAATTTCTGCATTACTTTGGATTAAGGTTCCTTGTATTGTTATTGGACTTGTAGCTCCGATGAGGGGAGCTGGCACTAACGTAGCAGGAATCCCGGAAGTCGTGCAGTCCAGTAGATGTTGTGTTGCAGTATCATCCCAAGTCAGAGGAGATGTAGGGCAACAATCAAAGATTGCCCGTGGTTTCTGAATTAATTCTTTGGAACTTCCCACAACTGACACTAAAAGGGATTTCATATTCATTACATCTTCTTTCCTAAAAGCTCCGGTCACAATAGGTTTGGATGAATGTTTGAGAACTAGGTAAAGACGAAAAATTCCTGATAGAGTCTCATTGACATCGGAGGGTATGAGAGCTGTACTCTGCAATTGAATGTGTTCAAGGTGTTCCACAAGCTGAATAAGCTCAACACAATCATTTTGGTTTCCTTTTCTTACATGTCCAGTTTGTCTATCCTTGAAATAAACTGCTGATGAACCGGGATTGAACACAACATTTCTAGAACCTATTCGAAACTTTGGATCACCTTCACGGTTGTAAATATCGAAGGTTGAAGGAACTTTACGAATTGATTCTTCAACTAAAGAAGAAGGAAATTTCACCTGCTGGTCTTCTACCGTACAACCAGCGTTATCAAGCAAATCCAAAGCAGATGTATTCTTGATAGCAATTCCTGTTTTTTCTAGAACTTCGAAACTTGCTTTGTGAATGGATTCTATATCCTCGGTTGAAAGAATCTGAAGAGTTATCATTTTTCAAATTGGTGACATTATACAACTTAAGTTTACACGATTCGCTTTTTTTCTGGACTTTTTCATCCTCAAATCGGCAAAAGACGAATGAGCGCTCAGGGGGGTACGTAGGCGCGAGATATATTAGCGATGCTGTACACCCCATAACTACTCCTATATATTCGGAGGGTAATTTGATGGCAGAGATACCAACACCAACTACGGGCTACTCAGCCCCAGCAAAATCGCGACCATTGGGTGTAACTATCCTAGCAATCTTGATGATTCTAGGAGCAATCCTAAATCTAGTATCAGCGCCAGGGAGTATTTATTTGTACGGAGCAATCTACGCAGGTTATGAAGCTTTGATGGGTATCATCAACTTGATTATCGGTATCGCTCTGTTTCAAATGATTCCTTGGTCAAGAATGGCTGCAATTATCATGCAGGTAATTAGCTTGGTCCTGGGCTTAGTTTTGGCTGTAGCAATTGGTTCACTGTTTGGCGGATTATTCATTTCAGTAATGTTGATTGCGATGTTGCCTTCAATCATCATCTCACTCATCATTATCATCTACCTAATGCAGGGATCAATTAAA
>JBHLRT010000261.1:0-4120 GCA_048882305.1 Candidatus Thorarchaeota archaeon | reverse complement strand
AAACAATGTTTCTAGAAATCCAAAAGGTCTTTTAGTTGGATACCGAATAGCATCGTTTCGACATCGCTGTCGAGTATGTGACAGTAATACATGGATGTGATGCTAATTTCAACAGAATCCTACACTAGAAACGCCAAGATTCTAGTCTTTATTGCATGTGCTCTTGGTTGGGCATTTGATGCAGTTGGACTTACAATCATCACCTTTCTAACCAATGAACTAAAAACCGCATTTGTGGTGGGTGACGCTCAAATTGGCTTTGTGTTTTCAGCCCAGTATATTGCTACAGTTCCTGGAGCAATTCTGTTTGGGAACCTTGCTGATAAATACGGCAGAAAAAATCTCTTACTGTTCTCAGTACTCTGGGATGCAATTCTGACAGCTCTGACCGCTTTTGCTCCTTCATTTGAAGTATTAGCTCTTTTGAGGATTCTATCAGGTATGGGTGTATCTTGGGGCATTGCTTATGCTATGCTTGGGGAAGTATTCGCACCAAAGCGTAGAGGTCTCTTTGGAGGATTAATGCATGCGACATTCTTAATCGGATACATCCTAGCAAATGTTGCAACTCTTGTAATCACACCAAACTTTGGTTGGAGACCAACTTTCTTGGTCACATTACTTGCTGTACCCGTAATTCTCATTCTTTACTATGCAATGCCCGAGTCTGAATTATGGAGTCGATTGGGAGAGAAAGAGAAAGAGATGAGTGTTCCATTAAGAACAGGAATACAACAAGTCTTTAGAGCGGGTCTTGGTAAATTGCTAGTTCTCGCAACTGTGCTGTTTTGGGCAGCAGAGTTTGCCTATCACGCCATCACCGATTGGGGCCCAGACTTCTTAGAAAATGAGCTTCTTTATACTGAAACTCAAGCGAGAACAACAATACTTTTGATCTCACTTCTAGCAATGCTCATTCTACCAGCCTTTGGGCTCTTGAGCGATTACATTGGTCGAAGAAAGAGCTTTGTAATTTCAGCTCTCATTGGTCTGGTTGCTACAATCTTCTTTGGGGTTTTCGCACTCGCAATCCCGATTCGTGAACTAGCTGTAGCATCACTGTTTGTAGTAGCATTTGGATTTGGCAGTCATGCGTTGTTTGGAGTTTGGGCGGCGGAGATGTTCCCGACTGAGTCGCGTGCTGCTGCAACTTCGGTCATCTTTAGTGTAGCTA
Organism: Candidatus Thorarchaeota archaeon; assembly: GCA_048882305.1. Lineage (GTDB taxonomy): Archaea > Asgardarchaeota > Thorarchaeia > Thorarchaeales > Thorarchaeaceae > SMTZ1-45. The sequence continues at coordinate 2,946 of JBHLRT010000261.1, read as the reverse complement.
GAGGTCTATCACTAGGAGGATGGTTCGTAGGAATCCTCTCAGCAACGATAGGTCTATCAACGGGAATGATATTATTGGCATTCATTGGCTTTGTCTTGATGGTGGTATTGCCTGCTGCATTGCCAGAAACCGTTGGAAGAGACCTGAGTCGTGTTGAAGAGGAGGCTAAAGCTCAGTGAGTGAGCTGTCTGGAGCTCAGGCTGCAGCAAAAGCGATAATCGCAGAGAAAGTCAACACTGTATTTGCACTTGCAGATGGATCCATCCTATCTATTCTGGATGGTCTGATCGATGGCGGAGTTGAAGTAGTGGATGTTAGACATGAACAGGCCGCTGGAAATGCAGCTGATGGCTGGGGCAGGGCTACGCGTACACCCGGAGTGTGTCTCGTTGCAATGGGACCTGGGCTCGTGAACCTTTTACCAGCCTTAGCACAAGCATATCATGCAGGCAGTCCTGTTGTTGCCATCACTGGAGCTGCTCCTCTTGACATGTATGAGATGGACGCTTTCGAGGACATAGATGCAGTGAAGATGGTGGAACCATACACAAAATGGGCTGCACGGTGCAGAACTGCCAAACAGGTCTCCAAGTATGTACGTCTTGCCTTCTCTCATGCCATGTCAGGAAAGAAGGGACCCGTCCTTCTAGAGATTCCTAAAGATGTTCAAGTGAGTACATGTACAGCAACTGACTGTTCTCCTGCAGAGTATCGACCAGCTGCTGGACCAACTGGGAGTCCATCAGCTATTAAGAAGGCAGTTGACCTTTTAGTAAACGCTGAGCGACCTGTCATAATAGCTGGTAGCGGTGTCTACTGGGCGGGAGCATCGAAGGAGCTTGTTGAGTTAGCTGAGCTAATGAAAACTCCAGTCGCAGGCGAGTTTCTTGGGCTTGGGTGTATTCCACGGAGTCACGACCTTTCAATTGGAAACGCTATCGCATCAACGATTTTCCTGCGTCAGGCAGATGTGATGGTCACTGTTGGTGCCCGTTTTGATAGCCTCCTTGGATTTGGCACAGACCCCTCAACATACGCTGAGGATGTCAAGGTCGTTCATATTGACATTGACCCCTCAGTCATTGGAAAAAACAGACCAGTAGAGGTGGGTATCCATGGAGATGCTAAGGAAGTTCTAGCATCGATGTTGGACTTTGCTAAGACATCCAAGCTAAAGAGAGAAGACGCATCGTTTGCGGAACAGGTGAGAGCTGGATATGAGATGATCTCTGAGGGATTTGAGGAGGAAGCAGATTCCGATGAAGTGCCTATACGACCACATAGACTGATGCGTGAGCTTCGGGAGTATGCAAAACCAGATAGTATGTTTGTCATAGACGGAGGTGACACAACTGCATGGTCGTTCCTCTATCTACATGCGGAGTTCCCGGGTCAGATTAATGGAGCTCAGGGGCCATTGGGTCATCTAGGCGCAGGACTTCCAATAAGTATGGCTGCAAAGAAAGCGTACCCAGAAAGAGATGTATTCCTTGTCAGTGGAGATGGCAGCTTCTTCTTCAATGGCGTTGAGCTTGAAACTGCAGTCAGACTCAATATTCCTGTAATCACGGTGATCTGCAATGACTTAGCCTGGGGTCTCGTCTATCACACGAGGAAAATCAAAACAGGTTCAGAGGAACTGGCAAGACGTGGCACCATCATAAACGAGCATGTCAAGCTTGACCAATTCGCACAAAGTCTTGGAGCATACGGAGAGATTGTCACAAAACCAGAGGACATTAAACCCGCGCTTCAACGAGCGATAGACTCGGGTAAACCTGCGGTAGTGGATGTGCGTGTTTCGAGGGAGTATGAGAGCGTATTGAGCCAGGTCTTAGCAGCAACACCAGAAGGATAACCTCGGAAATTGAGTTTCTGGATTACCCTCAATTGCTAGTTACCAAATCAATTGATATTCCGCATGGTTAGCTTAGTGTAGAATCATATGACTTAAATATCGTTAACTGAAAAGTGTGATTCGTACGATAGAGGTGATTTCATGGCTGTGACATTAAAGGCTTCAACAAAGATACTGGAGCTTGCAAATGAGTTTCCTTTTCTGTTTGACACGCTTGTGGAAATCTCACCAAAACTCAAGAGACTGCAGAATCCGATTCTTCAGAAGACGATAGGACGTCGAGCGACATTAGCTGATGTATCAAAGATGTCAGACGTGCCACTAAATCGAATATTCATAAAATTATCAGAATCGATATCTGATAATGCAAATGAAGAAGTTGTCGTTGACAAGGGAGATGAAGATAAAGGTGAGTGGCAAAAGGAACTCGCTAATAGGCAGAAGAAGCTGAAAGAACTAATTCTCGCATTGCATAAAGGAGAAGATATGCATCAACTTCAAACGCAGTTCAAGGAAATTCTAGTTGATGTTAGCGCAACGGAGATTGCTGAGATGGAACAATCATTAATTGATTCCGGTGAATTGACAGCTCAGCAAGTTACCGCACTATGTGATCTCCATGTTCTTGTGTTCAAAGAATCTCTTGATGTTCAGCAGACACCTCAGACAACTCCCGGGCATCCTGTTCACACCTATCTCAGTGAAAACGAAGAGGCTCGAAAACTTGTGGAAATCCTGAAAGAGAATCCGGAAGATGAGAAGGCTCTAGAGGAACTCAAGAAGATAGTCATTCACTACACACGTTTACAGAACCAACTCTTCCCATTGTTAGAGAAAGCCGGAGTAACAGGCCCATCCACTGTCATGTGGGCAAAGCAAGATGAAATCCGTGAGATGATTTCCAAGGTAGGATCATCTAACCTTAGTGAATTATTGACTGCTGTCGAGGAATTGATCTATAAAGAGGAGAACATCCTTTTTCCTATGTCGCTTGAGAACTTATCAGAGTATGACTGGGTCAAGGTTCGAACTGGTGAAGAGGAAATTGGTTACGCATGGATTACTCCAGGTAATGAGTGGAAGCCAAT
>JBHLRT010000260.1:0-4124 GCA_048882305.1 Candidatus Thorarchaeota archaeon | reverse complement strand
CTGTTTCAGGGAATTCTCCTCTTTCATCTATCTGTTTGGCTGCTTCTTTCAACCAAATTGCACGACGATTGTATCCCAAGCCGCTCCAGACCTGTAGAAGTTGTTTGGTCTTTGCATTAGATAGTGATTCAATTGATGGAAACATCTTCATGAACTCATTGAATTTACTAACAACCCGGCTGACCTGTGTCTGTTGAAGCATTATCTCTGAAACCATGACTTGGTAGGGCGTGGGGTTTTGTCTCCAAGGCAAGTCACGAGCATTTCTTACCCACCAAGTCATGACTTCTTCTTGGAATGATTCTACAGTTTTCTGATCGAGTTTGAAATTCAAATACTTACACCTGGCTGCTTTGGTATTCGCTTTCTCTATCTTATATCATTTTGAAATGGGCAAAATCCGTATCTACTCTTTCTGACCCTCCATGATGGTTCCGAGTCGTTTATTCAGGAGTTCTAGGAACATCGTGTCACGTTTCAATGACTTCTCATTTTCAACAGTCTGGTTATACGCGATAGTATAGAGTGTCTTTACATTACTTACATTGCTCCGAATTCGTCCAAGGCTTTGCTCATATCTTTCAAGCGATGCAGTTGTCCCATAATAGAAACCAACGTCTGCCTCAGGAAGATCTGTCCCCTTCTCAATAAGTCTTTCAGAGGCAAATAGTACTTCTTTCTCTCCGTCTTTGAAATCTTTGATTTGCTTGTATTGGGTTGCTCCATCCATTCCACCATGTACGAATGTCGCAGAGATGCCTTTTGCTTCAGCGAGACTTGCTAGATGCTTTGTCACTTCGACAAAGCGACACATGACTAGTGCTTTCTTCCCCTCTTTACGCATCATATCGAGCCAGAAAAGCAAACGGATCTCCTTCTCACTTGTGTAACTCTCAGATGCAAGACACTCAGCCATCTTGTTGGTCACCTCACTTCGTAGATCCTTGAAGTCCTCATTTGCAACCAAGGTCTTGTTATCTATTCCTTCAATGAACTTGGAAAGTGATGTGAGAGTACTTTCAAGAAGCCGCTGTCTTGCAACAGTCATTAGTAGGTATGCGCTCGCATGAGAGAGAAAGAGATGAAGCTTTTCTTCATTGTTACCAATCTTTTCCAGTAGAGTTTTCTGAAGACTCTTCTTACCTAGTAAGTCTGAAACAAAGAGGAGTATTCTATCATTTGGTATCTGGTTTCTTCCTGTTAGAATGTTATATGCTTTAGATAATTGAGAGAATGATGCTTGCCGGACTTTGCCAATTATTGAATCTGCGTTTGACACCCATTCATCAAAGACACGAATCTGCTTCAGATTGTATGACGGTCTAAAGAACTCAAGGTCATCACCCACAGGGTGTATCTCAACCATCCTCGCCTCTCCAAAGGTGGCTTTCAACAGGTCAATTTTCGTTTCCTGTGATATAGATGCGGTGAGTCCGATCACAATTTTCTCAGACTCCAGAGACATGATTCCTAAGAGATTCAATATTGGTTCAAACTTCTTGTTCAATCGGTAGTTCTTTGATTCAAACTCTTGAATCAAGAGTCCTGCGATACCTTCCTCACTGAATGTCTTGCCTCCAGATTCTTCCCTTTTTTCTAGTTCATCCTTGATGTCTTTCACAATCTGAGTAAACTCCCTCCCCCCACCAAATCGTCGCTCGATATACTCGATTGTTTCATCGCGTGGTCTCTTAATGCCATAACTCTGTGCAAAAACATCGAATATCTCATCGATAATGATTACTTTCACTTTGTCGAGGGTTTCTCTATCTATCCGCGGGAACTTTCCAACAACTGCATTCATTAGCAAGATGGGTGTTGCAAAAATGAATTTTGAGAGATCTGCATGGTTCCGAGTCATCTGTGGAGGAATTCCTTTCTGTTCATCCAAGATGTACAGATGACCATATTTAGCCAAACCATATTGCATCATCATCTCATGGAGTTGGTGCTTCAATTTCCTATCTTGAACCAGGAATAGCACCTTCTCATCCTGTGATACATCACCACGTTCCATGAGCATCTCTACAATAAGAGCCGCAATCAGTGTCTTCCCCATGCCAGTAGGCAGCAAAACGAGGAATGCAGTCTTGTCCTCATTCTCTAGGTTGTATATGACCTGGTCTCTAGCGTTAATTTGGTATGTCCTTGGCTCAAAGATTGGGTCCTTATCCATGGCATTTCATTGACTTGTTCTCTTTATAAACAATTGAAAAACGATTGGATTACCATACCTTTTCTAGTACCCTCAATGCGTTCTTTCCTGCTATCTTAGCAATCTCATCATCTGAGTAACCATTCTTAACTAGCCACCGAATTACATTATGAACCGCCTCAGCTGGATTTTCGAGGCCCCTCACATGCGTTGGAAGTTCGGTGACCTCTAGGTCTTCTTGTTGCCTGGGCCGTGGATAGTGTCCCATCCCATCCTTGGTCATTCGATCATCATAGAGCTTGTAGAGCCCCACATGATCCCCAAAGAGAGTATCTGGACCACATCCAACATGGTCAATTCCCATCAATTCTATACAATACTCCATATGTGCCATGTAAGTGTCAATAGAGGGAACAGGATTGTCCTTCGTTGCTGTGTATCCTGGAGCTGCCTCTATTCCAATTACCCCTCCAATCTTTGCCAAGGCTTGGAGTACATCATCAGGCACCATTCTTTTGATAGGATGAATTGTCTTGGATCCTGCGTGTGAAATGACAATTGGTTTCTTGCTCGATTCAATAGCATCCCTTGCTGTCTGATCACTTACGTGGCTGACATCCACTAGTATGCCAACTTTGTTCATTCTGATTACACAATCATACCCAAAATCAGTGAGACCTCCATCTCGCATCTCGTCAAGTCCAGTTCCAAGAGTGTTCGACTCGCTATAGACAAGTCCCATTTGCCTAACACCAAGACCATAGAGGATGTCAATCCGGTCAACCTCATTCTCAATGCATGTCGAACCTTCAAGTGCAGCGACCCATGCTAACTTGCCAGTTTCAAAGGCATAGTGGATGTCCTTCACAGACTTGCAGTGGATGACAAAGTCCTGGTGAGCAATATCGCATAGTCTCTGTCCTATATCGTGAATTGTGTCTGTCCACTTCCACCCGTGCTTCGATGTTGTGTTGGCTGAACCATCCATCATGTTATCAAAAACACAGTCTAACCCTGACCGACTCAATGCTTCGTAAGCCATGAAGTCCCTTCCCTCCCTATTGAGTTCTAGGGAGTCTTTCTGGTTCTCGGTGTAGAGAACTGGATGCTCATGAAGGTCAATTATGATGTTCTTCTCATAGAACTCCTCAACCCTCTCTTCCTCCGCCTTTGAGAGGGGGACTAGATACGCCCAGTCCTTCGGTGTCGGGTCCCTGAACTTGAATACTTTATAGTCAATTCCCGGTTCCAGATAATCATAGGCTTTGTAGCCCGAATACTTCTTTCCTCTTCCCATTTTTCTCTCCTCTTTCTATTCTTTGAATACAGTCCCAATAAGCTTCTTGAAGTCAGCAGCTGGGTATGTAACTCGGCTCTGAAGTATGCCCATATGAACAAAACTCTCTGCTATCTTTATTGCAGCAGACAGTGGATTGATTATTGGAATACCTACATCCCACTTAGTCTTGGCTGTTCGAAATGCTATGGACATACAACCAAGGACTACTGCTCCTGCTCCTTTCTCTTTTGCCTTGCTAATGGCGGTCTTGGTCTGCTTGATTATTGAAGTTGGATCATCACTCCACATTTCTGTGATTGGCATCTCGACAAACTCAACTGATGCCAGTCGACTGTTAAGCCCCATCTCTCTTGTTCGTGCAACTAGGTCGTCTGCAGTATCAGTTCCTCCCGCCTGCTTGGGAGATATCACACTGAATCGGTCTGCCACCATACAAGCTATGTGATATGCCGACTCTGCAGGACCAATAACTGGAATATCCATCAGCTCCCTAATTGGACCTATCCCGGGGTCTCCAGCGCATCCAATGATTACCGCATCATACTTGATGTCCTTTCGACGTCTGAAAAGCCACTCCAACATAGGTCCAACTGACATGTACGCCTCAATCTCTGACTCGATAGATAGAGGACCTTCACCAACCTCCATCACGGTAACTCTGGTACCTTC
>JBHLRT010000259.1:0-4129 GCA_048882305.1 Candidatus Thorarchaeota archaeon | reverse complement strand
GGCAAACTGGATGAGGTGAAGAAGACCATAGAGAAAATGGCATACCGTGATGGCAAACTGGGTGATCTTCTTGGAGATGGTTTGAAGATTGCTACGAAGAAAATAGGACATGATTCGTATAGATGGGCAATCATGAACAAGAAAGGTCTCGAGCAATCAAATGTTGAAACAAGATCTGCTAAGGCATATGCTCTAGCTTTTGCGGTTAATCCAAGAGGAAATGATCACCTAATGACTGAAACTTTTGCAGAGTTTGGTTCAAGCCCTGAAGCAGTTGAGCTCATTGAAAAACTCACAGGTGACAAGAAATGGGCATCTTCGCATCATACGGAGTTCAGAGCAGAAATAGTGCGGTGGCATGAAGACTGCTATGAGATAACAGAAGCTCTCGGATTCTGTGTGTTCACTTCAACTGCAGCATTCGGAGTCAATCCGGACAATATGGCAAGACTCTATGCAGCGGCTACTGGAATTGAACTTTCAGAAGATGAGATGATGTTGACTGGACGACGTGTGTGCACTCTTGAGAAAGCATTCAATGTGACACGAGGGGCAACAAGAGAACAAGACGATCTTCCATGGAGACTGATGAATGAAGGTGCTGCATCGGGGCCTCTTAAGGGAGAAACGAACTCTCGAGAGGAACTTGGCAAAGCATTGGATCAGTACTACACTCTGCATGAGTGGGACCTAAAAACCAGCTGGCCTTACAGAAGTACCTTGGAAAAATTAGGCCTCAAGGATGTAGCAGACCACCTTGACAAACTTGGTCTGCTTCCAACCGAGTAGAGGGGATTACCCCTCTTCTTTTCTTTTTAAAAGGAGCGACAATTAATGAAAGGATTCAAAGAATTAGGTGTTGCAATGACAGGAGTTTTTCCTGTAAGTGAAGCGGTAGAATTAGCCAGAGTGGCGGAGAAATCGGGTTTGGGATCAGCTTGGTTTGCTGAAGATTATTTCTTTCGTGGAGGAATACCGTACATGGCAGCCGCATCGATGGCTACTAACACAATCAGACTTGGATTAGGCGTCGTTAACCCCTACTCTCGACATCCAGCTTTGATAGCGATGGAATTTGCTACTCTGGATGAGATGTCAAACATGAGGACAATTTTCGGTTTAGGCTCAGGTGTTCCTTTTTGGATGGACCAGATGGGAATCTTCGACAAGAAACCACTATCCAGAACACGTGCCTGTGTCAATCTTGTGCGAAAGATAATGACAGGAGAAAACATCAACCATGAAGACAAATTCTTTGTTGCAAAAGACATCAAGCTTGTCTTCAAACCAGTCAGAAAAAGCGCACCAATCTATCTTGCATTCGAAGGTCCAAAGGGTTTAGAATTGTCAGGAGACATTGGAGATGGTGTGATTCTCTCTATCTTCTGCACTCCATCATATGTCAAATCTGCTTGGGATTGCATAGCTAAGGGTGCAAAGAAAGTTGACAAATCTCTTGATGATTACGAGATGGTCGCGTACATGCCAATGGTCATTGATGATGATATCGATCGAGCAATCAATACGGCTCGCAATTTCTCCAAGCTGTATCTTCCACATTCTCAACCAGGAGGACCACTAATGAGCCATGCAGGCGTGAAAGCGGAAGAAACCAAAGCAATGTTCGAAGCATCAGAAAAGGGAGATGATGGGTTATTATCCGAACTCATCACTGATGATATGGTCAAAGAGCTCTGTCTTGTTGGAGATAAGGAAGCATGTATCAAAAGACTTCAACAAATGATAGATGCGGGAGCTAACACAATTGTTGCATTTCCAGTTCCAGGAACACAACCGCTGAATAATGCAAAGATATTGGGAACAGAGTTTACTCATCAGTTGAGATAGCAGGATTTGATGTGATGTACGAACCAGCAGAACCATTTTGCCTAGACAATGATGCAAAAGCAGACATGCCTGAATCGGCAAAAAACAGAAATCGAATAGTCGCGTACATCGCAACCTTCCTTGTGACCTTCACTTTGGGAACGACAGAAATCTTCGCACCATGGTATGTTGGTGAACTAGGGGGCTCTGGCTTTGAAATGGGATGGGCGATGGGCTCTTTCGGAATCGTGTATATGATATCACCATCTCTTGGTGGTAGATTTTCCGATCGTGTTGGTAGACGTACTTCTTTGTTGGTCGCTACATTCTCATACATCTTAGTACTATTTCTCTTTCTGAATCCTTTCGCATCTCCAATCTACTTAATCGTCATTCGAGCTCTTGAAGGGTTGGTGTATGGTTTTATCGCCCCATCAAATCAAGCAATGCTCGCAGAACTAACGCCAGAAGCAGAATGCGAAGTTCTTGGCAACTTTTCCACTGCTTGGAGTGCAGGAATGATATTTAGTCCATTTGTTCTTGCATTTATGGAAAGTAACTATGGATCTGCATCTAGTATCTATGTTGTCATAGTAATTGAATTCATCATGCTCGGACTCATAGGTGGATTTCTTCAAGGATATCGAAGAAAAACCTCATTCGATACATCTACGGAACAAGGTCACCAAACAGAAGTTAGCAGTGGAACACCATCGAAGACCAGTCCGAGGTTTATAGCATCATATCTTTCCATTATGCTATGGGGTGTAATTTCAACGGTTATTCTTGCTCTATTCCCAGCATATGTCGAATCACTACCCGGTCTGAATGCAGGTGATTGGGGAGCAATGCTACTTACCTGGAATGGAGTTCGAACAGTAGCATTCGTTATTACTGCAAGATTGCCAGAGAAGCATATGAGTTCGGTCATCCTGATGGGAGCTGTTCTATCGGCAATCTCATCTGGTGTCATGTTCGTCTTTACGGACTTCTCAATGCTTGTGATAGCGATGATCATATCAGGTACAGCAGTGGGATTCAGCTACTTGGGAGCTCTGTATCTCATCGTTTCATCGACAGCAATTCAGAAGGGAGCTTATGCAGGATTGGTGGAAAGTATGGGTGGAATAGGACTGTTTTTGGGACCAATTGCCGCGGGGAGTTGGCGAGATTATTTTGGCGGCGCCTATCCGTACCTGATGTGCATGATTCTCTCAATAATTGTGCTGGTTGGGATAATACCACTTCTCTTGAAAGAACGAAATTCATCCAATAGCTAGCCATTATTCTTTGAGAATCTCATCAAAAGCACCTTCTAGTGAAGGAGCTTCATTGATTCTTTTCTTTGGAGGAAAAGGATAAGCTACCTTACTATGCGATAGTCCGGATTCTACAAGCATAAAGGCAGATTTTATTGCTACAATCCACGGATCAATTATAGGAACTTGAAGTTCCTCCATTATTGGTTTCAAATCAACCTCATGAGAAAGTGCTGTGCATCCAAGAACAATAACGTCCGCGCCATGATCTTGAATGAGTGCTTTACTTTCTTGAAGAATTGCCCCTTGAGCTTGATCGGGTTTCTTAGCTATGTCAAGGACAGGCATTTTGAGATACCTGACTCCCGCACAGAATGATTCTAGTCCTTCCTTCCTTACTCCCTGTTCAATACACTTCTTCAGAGATTCTCCCTGTACAGTTACAACTCCAAATCGAGTTCCAAGTGTGAGTGCTAGATGAAATGCGGTGTTTCTGGGTCCTATGACAGGGATTTTAGAGACCTCACGTGCCGCCTCAAGAATAGGATCACAGGCGCAATCTATTACTATAACATCATATCCCTCTTTATTGGCAAGCACTATCTGTTCTAGAATAAATGGTGCATTGTAGGCTTCATCGGTTAGTGATTCAACACTGTGTGTTCCATGTCGAGGTATGAAATTCCCAATCTCGCACCCAGAGGGGGTGTGTTTTTCGACAAAGGCTTTCTTTTTCGGGTCGTTCCACCAATCTATTCCTGTTGCACCAATTAGAGCAAGTCTTGTCACGCGTTACCTACTCCTGATCTAACGAATTGTTGTAATAGCCGACTCTTGGAATTAATGTAGCCGCCCTATTATCTCTTCCATTGGCTTGTACTCCAGTTCAGGATGACCATAACGCTCTGGTGAGAATGCTTTCTTGCCAATCTCAGTGCTACCAGCATAACGAAGACGTTCATGAGCAGGAACTGCAGTTACAACTACTTCTAGTCCGGTTTTCAGATCAGAACTCATGACTCCATGGCCGGTCTTGGGATTAT
>JBHLRT010000258.1:0-4144 GCA_048882305.1 Candidatus Thorarchaeota archaeon | reverse complement strand
ATGTAACAGGACCACCACCCGCCAACTCCCTGCTATATTACTAGTTATGATTTTCCTGATTACCTTGATTCCTCCGACTCTTAACCCTTCAAGAGCAGAGGATTCTTCACAACCAGTTCTTCTAGACTCAACCACAAATTTGCTTGAATCTGACGTTGTTCTTGATCGTGTAGACTACAGTGTCTATAACTCTGTGGATTCGTATGACGGATACAATTTCTTCTCCCTCTACGACTATGATCGTACTCGCGGAAACACGAGTAATATTGTTCTAATCACGGACATGGATGGGAATATTCTTGCCAAACATCAATTGGGTCAGCAAGGTGGTGCTCATTGCTCTGCAGAGTTCATCAATCCCGAAACAGTAATTGTCGGAAGTAGTCAAGGCGCCACGCTTTGGTTTTGGAAGAATGATACATTTACCCATCTTGGCTTTGGCGGCCATCATGAGTATGAATACAATCCCAATGACAACACGATCTTCACATTTCATAGACAACGACGCACTGTGGGTAGCTATGAATACATCTTCGACACCATTCAAGAGTTTTCTATGAATGGTACACTTGTTTGGGATTGGAATGTCAGTGACTTCATCTCTGAGCAATGGTGGTGTCCATATCATGACATTTGGGATGGCGCCCGAGACCTTACGCACTCCAATACCATCTATTATGTTCCTGATGAAGACATAATCTATTACAACTCGAGAAACACGAACACATTCTTCAAACTCAATCACACCGCTAAAGAGGTCATTTGGGGGCTTGGACAGTATGGAAACTTCACTCTCTACGATCTCCAAGGGTATGTACGTGACGAGCTGTTCTATCATGCCCATGCAGTTGAACCTGTTGATGAAAATACCTTCATTTTGTTCGATAATGATTATCATAATATCTCAGATGCTGCTAATCGGATGTCCCGCATTGTGGAGATTACGATTGATGAAGATACGATGACAGCTCATGAGTCGTGGTACTACGAAGCCCCAACTAATTACTATAGTACAGGCTGGGGGGATGCAGATAGATTACCCAATGGGAATAGACTTGGTGCATGGGGGTATCCATCAACTCCTGTTGGTGGACCTAGTGCTGCTCTGATTGAGGTAAATCCCGACCATAAAGTCGTCTGGAAGATGTCTTTCGAATTCTCGTCCACTCATCTCTATGGTGTATACAGAATGGAGCGATTTAGGTTCGCTCCGATTATTAGTCAACTTGATGACATAGTCAGTGCGAACAGATCTTTCACGTTATCATGGGATGCCCTGTATAACTATCGCAACAAGCAGAATATCCCGGGCAACTACACACTCTATATCAATGATGTACCATCGCAAACTGGTTCGTTTAACTTTACAAAATATTGGCGGCCTTCAACAATTACGATTGATACAGGCACTCTTGATTTCGGGACTAACAATGTCACACTGGAGATTAGTGATGGCACTGAAAACAAAAACTCAGATTCAGTGATGATAACGGTGGAACCCTTTCAGATATCTAGAACTGGACGAACATCCATAGAAAAAGGTCAGACTGAACAACTGCCATCATGGTCTGGTTTCACAGCCATTGAGATGTTTTGTAATGTCACACTTGATGGGTCACTATATGAAGAAGCGAATTGGACTGGTCAAACAATTGTCCTAAATCCAGCGTTGATTGACCTTGGAGTTCACACTGTGCATTTTCAACTCTTTAACGGATCTACAGTTATTTTTGATGATACATTCTTACTGACTGTCTATCCAACAGAGCCTCCTTTGATAACTCCCTTACAATCTACAAACTTGACAATATTATGGGGCGACTCTTTGAGTCTTTCTTGGAACCTCTCTGATTCAACACCTAATATATGGAGTATTCTCATAGATGATGTGGAAACGGGTAGTGGTCTTTGGAATGAGTCGATATATACTCTGAATTGGGAAGTTCCAACTCTCTCTGAGGGATTCCACAACATAACCTTGGTTGCCTTTGATCTTGCAACTCAATGGACCAGCAGCATGACAAATCTCACAGTTGACCCACCCATTCTTCCATTCATTCTGTTAGCGCCAGAAAATCAAATCATAGCATGGGGAACATCAGGTGTCACCCTTGAATGGGAAACCTACAATGCCGAAACATGGTCATTATGGCGAAACGGAACTCTGATAGGGAGTGGTGATGCTTCCTTAGGAGATATTGTATTTTCGATCACTGATTGGTATGACGAAGGTTGGCTCGCTGGTACTTACAATATGACACTCAGTGTTGTGAGAGGTGAATTCTCTTCGTCAGATTCATTCTGGCTGGAAATAAGCAGCGACCCTGGTGACCAATATGCTGACGCAGTTGTAGTTGAACGTTCAGAATCATACCTCTATGGCAATAATTCATTAGGTCCTCCTGATGGTCGTGTTGCAATTATTTTTGTTGACTACCAAAGTGGTTACCTAACCTTGGATATGGGCATAAATGAAGAGGTTGTGGATGGGCTTGGGGACGATATAATGGTTTATGCTGATGGAGGTGAGTATCTCGTATCTGTATCAGATTCATTGTTTGATTTCTTCACCTACATTGGTTCTGGAATTGGAAATCAAGGTTTTGACCTAGAGCCTTCGGGTATTACTCAGGCTAGGTTTGTGCGGATTACTTATTCAGTTGGAGAAGATACACAGCTAGATGCTGTAGAAGCTTTACACTATAATGTCCCTCCGATAGATTCAGCGCCTCCTTATCTTGTTGCTCACAATAACGAAACAAGAATTGAGATTGGAGAAAGCACTCTGATTACATGGTTTGCATATGATGAAACACCATGGAGTTATGAGATATATGTAGACTCGCAATTGGAGGTGACTGAATTCTGGAATGGTTCAAATATTAACTACCTATTTGAGCCCCCAACTGTCGGTCTATGGAATGTTACCGTAATAGCTTACGACATCTTTGGTAATTCAGCCAATTCAACCACATTGGTCAATGTCTATAATCCAAATAGTCCTCTAATCCTCTTGATTGGTGGTGCTGGGATTGCTGGATTGACTGTAGTAGTTGTAGTCATTTGGATGAAAAAGAAGAAGGTCTCATGAGGATGCAACCAATACCACTAATAACACATAGCCTATAATGAATAAAGCACGGAGCAAACCAAGGAATGAACCACCTACGAGAATCAAGAGACTGGATCTTACCACTATTTCTAATCTTGGTTTTCATTTTTGCTCCCCTTCCAAAGATTCAGACGATCAATGATGAAATTACGGTATCAGAAGTCGTTCCAGAAAATCACTCTGATGGTTTCGTCAAATCCGATGTAGTCCTTGGTCGGGTAAACTATACCGTTTACAATACATCTGAAGCTTTCGAAGGTTACAACCTCTTCACACTTTATGAGTATGATATGAATCTTGGAAATAGAAGTAATCTGCTCTTAATCATGGATATGGATGGAAATGTTATTGCTCAGAAGCAATTGGGAGATATAGGTGCTGCAAGCTGCAACGTAGAGTTCCTTAATCCTGATACTATACTTGTCGGGACTGCCCAAGGTGCAGCCCTCTGGCACATTGAAAATGATACTATGGACTATTTAGGTTTCGAAGGTCACCATGAGTATGAATACAATTCCAAACTGAATACTATCTTTACATTTGAGAAGGACTATCAATACATAGCTGGAGTATACTATCTATTCGATATCATCAAGCAATATGATATGAATGGAAATCTGGTATGGTCATGGCCTGTGAGTGATTTCATCCCTACTGGCTGGTGGTGCCCATATCAAGACATGGTTGGTGACTATCGAGATATCAGTCACTCAAACACCATATACTATGATGGGGACGAGGACATAATTTACTATAACTCACGACATACTAACACTTTTTGGAAGCTCAATTATACATCCAAGGAGGTCATCTGGGCGGTTGGAGAACATGGGGATTTCACCATGTTTGATCTACAAGGGAACCAAGTGAGCAATCTGTTTTACCATGCGCATGCAGTCGAACCTGTCGATGAAAATACTTTCATCCTGTTTGATAACGATTACCATAATCAAACCGATCCGTTGAATGAGATCTCAAGAATTGTGGAGATTACAATCGATGAGAATACTATGACTGCGAATGAGTCATGGT
>JBHLRT010000257.1:0-4172 GCA_048882305.1 Candidatus Thorarchaeota archaeon | reverse complement strand
CACGTCGATTCTCATGATAAAGATTGATTGTGAACATATAGGTTATTCCCAATGCAACTCATTGTGGCATGAGGTTCAAAGAATATTTGTGAGCCAGATGTCAAATTAGAAAAAAAAGGTATCATATGCATATACTTGAAAAGTGTCTAACAACGTGTTGAGGTATGCAAAGAGTTCTTTTTCTGTGCACTGGTAATTCAGCAAGAAGCCAGATGGCAGAAGCACTCCTGAAACATCTTGGCGGTCAAAGATTTAGCGTGTTTAGTGCAGGAACGAAACCTAAGTCCGAAGTCAATCCATTTGCAATAAAGGTATTAATTGAGAGAGGAGTTTCAACGGAAGGTTTGCATCCTAAGCTTGTTAATGAGTTTGTAGACTATGAGATTGACCTAGTTGTGACTGTCTGTGACAAGGCTAAGCAGTCATGTCCACACTTTCCTCGTGCTAGGCGTATGGAGCATTGGTCTCTCGAAGATCCTGCAGCTTTTCAGGGGACATATGATGAGATTCTCTTTAAATTCAGAGAGGTCCGTGATGAAATTGAAAGGCAGATCAATGAGCGAATTCTGAAGTCATAAAGCCATAATTAGTCGCCAATCCAGCCCTCGAATTTTCTTTGAAGTGTTTTTGTGTAGACCTTTCTCCAGTCATAATCGACTTTCTCACACCACTTGTAGACGATTTTTGGGTGGATGTATGATTTTAGGGATGTGCCTAGGTTCCAAGTACGACTTGCTTTTGCAAGTGCAAAGTCAACCTCGATTTTCTTTTTCGCAAGTTCAGCCTTTGTTACACGTTCCTTTGCAATGGCAACCCCATTCTCAGCAGTGGCCAAACGTTTTGCAGACTTCTCTTTCCACTCAGTGAAGGAGGTCTGAAGTTTTTCTAGAGATGTCTTGCTTATTTGATGTCGTTCTCGTGCACTTGCAAGACCTGCTTCAGCTCTGTCCAATCGGTCTCGTGTTCGATCAATTCGTTCTTGGGCTTCCTCTAAACGATACTTCTTGGTAGACTTGCCTTTGCGTTTGCTAGTTCTTGTACGGCTTTTCTGAGCCCTGGCGTTGTCCCATGTGATTTTAGCCTTGTCACGCTTTTCGCGCCATGCTTTGACAGTTGTCAGATTATTCTCAACTGATTCTCTCTGCTTTGAGATTCTATCTTGCTTTCCTTTCCGTAACTCATCTTCCTTTTTCTGAACTTTACGGAGGCGTGTTTTTTTGTCTTTGAGCTGAGGCTTTGCTTTTTCTATACGCACATCAGCCTTCTTGATTCGTTCCTTGTATCTTTCAGCACTACGATTCCAACCTTGTGGAGCTTGCTTTGTATGATTCATCACTCGTGCAACCTCAAGATTGGCTCGCTTGAAGGCTTCTTTTTTGATAAACTCAGGATCGGTTTTCTTTACTTTACTAGTCTTCAGCTCTTCGCGCATTGTCACTGAAGCATGGTAGGTACGAAATACCTTCGCCGTAAGGTCAGGATGTACTTCACTTAGGAACCTGTTTACATGTGTACTTCTGATTGTGGGGAAGATCTGAGCAATCTTCTTGGGGTCACCACCAGTCTTCTTTCCTTTCCTGCTATTGAAGGATTCAAGACGCTCGTTCGCGTTGTCATAGAGTTCTCTCAAAGCATTGTAGATTTCTATTGGTAGCTCAAGTTCCTTATGCCACTGAACACTGTCTTTTCCGAGAAAATCAAAGACCACTGATGACTCTCGGAAAGTAAGATGCTCAACCCGCAGAGTAGTTGCCCCTACGGTATCAGCTTCCTCTGGGTCTTTCTCATCTCCCACACGTAGACTGAGACTATCGATTAAGTAACATGCCGCTGCTACCATTCTTCTTTTGGGCTTATCAGATCCTAGACCATCTATGATATGCTCGCGAATTTCATCGATCATTCGCTCGACTCGCAAAGCCTTGTCAAACTTGGCAGCCTCTCGTTCTTGTTTGATAGGAGTGCTATCATGTAACCAGATGTACTTGACCTTACCAGTCAGCTCATCAGTCCATTTTGCAATCCACATGGTATCAGGAGCCCATACAAGTTCGCCCCAATCATCTTCCAAACTAGCCGCACCTTCAGGGCTTATGTTCAGTGTGATGTCCTTCTTGGTTGCTCCTGCTTTCCAGCGACCTCTAAGAGGATGCTCACCACGACCCATGAAGATACCTGAAGGCTCAGTTTGATAGTTGCCCAACTCCATCCGCTCGCCATCAACAATGGCATGACCATACTCTTCCTTCAGTTTCTCTCGAATTACCTTTCTTTCTTCTCGAGCCGCTTTCTTTTCTTCAGAGGTCATACTCTCCTTTGCTTGACGTTCCTCTTCTACAACACTGATGACTTCGGAGAAGTCAACCTCATCTACCTCCAGAACTGGTTCTATACCAAGAACTTTACTGAAATCAGTCATGAAATTCTCAACAAATACAGAGTCCTCAACATATGGTGTGCCTAATTTCTTGACCCAAGCCACAGCCATCTCTTCTTGCAGTTGGGAGAGGGTAATCTCTCTATTTCTGGCTCTAATTGAAAGTCCACGTGGTTGAGGAGGTTCGATGACAATAATGCCATTGTGTATCAATGATTCCATGGAGAGACCTCGTCTTCTGTCGTTTCAATCGGTTGGAAACAAAAGGATTGCGCTAGCGAATCTCATTGAATACGTTAATCATCTCTCTTTTTACAAGCTTAAACAAATAGAGAGTAGAGATGAGATTGAGAGAACTAGCAGATGCCACTTTAAGTAAGCCAAAATGGCAAGCTATTTGGTATCTCACAAACAGCACATTTGCGGCCTTGACTTGCTTGGCGCTGTCTAGATTGGGTTACCTTCCATGGGGAGATTTGGAAGCAATTCTACTGGGTTTCTTTGTACCTTTGGGAGTCTATGGGTTCAAGACAATCAATGGATGGTACCGCTACAAAAACAGGTATGGAGTATATGCAGTGACAGAGAAGTACTATGAACTGGCTTTGGAATTAATTGACAGTGAGAAGTGGAGAGAGGCGTTGAAATACCTTGAAGCAATCATGAGGGTTATGCCGGACCACGTACGAGCGCTTTACTATGCATCTGTTTGCGAGGAAAAGATAGGGGATACTGAAGGAGCTAGAAGGCATATCACGGATTACCTCAAAGCAAAACCCGAAGATACTGATGCACTTCAACTCCAAGCTCGTGTTTCTTAGTCTGAGAGAAAGATGAATGGTGCGGCCAGCGGGATTTGAACCCGCCTCAGCAGCTTGGAAGGCTGCGATCCTAAACCAGGCTAGACTATGGCCGCATTGAGGGCAAAGACTGGGTGGTCTTGATTTAAGGATATTGTTCAAGTAGCAGAGTAACGGGTATCAATGGCTCCAATACTCAGCGAATAAGCCCATAGCAATTCAGCACATACATGCCAAGCCATCATGACTTCCTTATCGAGTTCTAGATGTATTTCAAACATAGAAGCTGTTTCTTCAGACAGGTCACCGTGTGGAAAAGCACCTATTCCAACAATCACAGGAACTGATGGGTCCTGCGGTAGAAGGTTTCCGAGTTTTTCACGTGTTGCTTGTTGTCCACCTTCAATCGCAAGCAGTGTTTTTGCATAGTCTGATTTCGTTTTCAACTCTGTAAGTAAGTCTTCTAGCGAGGATTGATTGATTCGTAACAAAGGATCGCCTTGAGGGGGAACTCGACCATGGATTAGTAATTGCTCTATGAGACCCACAAAACGGTCATAGTTCCGAGGTAACCGAACTTCTGGATTTACTTCAACTATCCGTCCATCTTGGAGCTGAAGATGTACACTAAGAAGACCTTCCTTGCAGAGTGGAGTTTCTAGTATTGATATCAGACTGAGAAAAGTGATGTCAGGACGTCCACGCCTCTCGCTTTGAGAGAGTTTAGTCATTGATTGTCCATGATGTGTCTGATCAAGAAGAATTTCAGAAGGTTTCTTTCCACGACGAAACGCGTGCTTCTGAATCTGTTTTAGACTGGAAATCTCGCTTGGTACGAGTTCAAGTGCGCAGTCCAAGAGAATGATGTGTAACATTGAAGGTCTCCAACAAGATTGTTCATCACGAACGATTTAAGCAGTTTGACCATTGATGCAGACAACAGAGGTCAGTTTATGTCCAGAAAAAGACACCCAAAAACAAAAGCCAGACATCTT
>JBHLRT010000256.1:0-4198 GCA_048882305.1 Candidatus Thorarchaeota archaeon | reverse complement strand
CAGAACTTGCGTCTACCATTACCAATCACCGCTTTGATTTGAAGCCATAGACATAGACAATACTCACGAATATGAATGCCCCGAGCCCCACAATAGCTATCATTGCGAGCCCTGGGATGCCAAGAGCGCCTGCTGTAAATGCCCTTGGGAACATAATGACAGAAAGGACCACCGCACATATTGAAATAGCGGCAATTCCAATGGCATATTTCAGTATCCTAGTCATCTACGCTGGCTCCTAAATCGCGACCTAATGCCAGCAGAATCTACTTGCTGGTAATTAAACTTCCGAGAAGATTGATTCAACCATAGAAACACTACTAGATGGCATAAAATCTAAGAGTGAATTAATCGAATGCGGGATGGAACAAACTCAACTCGCGTGCGATTGAGGATTTGCATATGCCCATGTTATTGTACTATCTCCCTTGCATTTTTACTGCTATAATATGCTACTTCAGTTTTCGAGAAAGTCAATGGATAAGGAAGAAAAGGAATGGTATGATGTTTTTACTTCTAAGTACTCTTGTTATTTCACCTTTTTTGATAGGCAGTCAGATCGAAATCAATGCCTATTACTATGGCAGTCCAAGTGTATCTGCTAACTTTTCCCTCTCACCTGGAGAACACAATAAACTGGGCCCCTTATCAAACCAAGGAGCTCTTCGTGGATCAGATTTTTGGATTCAAATTTTTGTGGAAAATGGAAATGTCACATTTTACATTGTGGATGAGAATCGACCAGATGTATTCTATTATTTAGACATTTATGCTAATGAAACGTTTCTTTCTGTCTCTCTGTCGTATCCTGTAGCTAACTGGACTGCAAACTACTATAATCCAAGTCAGAATCAAACCATAGAAGTAGATACACAGATAATGCTGCTTGTCATCCTAATTTCCCCATCGCCATTGGCTCAAAGAATGCAAGTTTTACTAATACCACATCAAATTTTGGCAACTTTGTGGATTTGTGCTGGAGCTGCATCATCCTATCAATGGAGACTGAAAGCGAACGAGAGAAAAGCGAGTATTGAATGAAGACTCGCAGTAATATTGCGTTGGGCTCGTATTACAAGCCCCAATATACAAAGGTGTACAGTATTCATGTACAGTAAACGCATTGTTTCACCCTCTTGAAATAGTCGCGTAGCATCGGCCGGAGTAAGGGACTCGCCTCCGAGTGAAGTTTTAGGTTCTCCCTCGTTTCCGTTTCTCTCCTCCTTCAAAGATGTACTTACCGGGAATTAACGTGTACTAATTCGGAATTTGCGAGCAAGCGTGTACCAGTCCACACGACTGCCCCCAGCTGGCCGGGGGTACACCATTGCCATACATGGGATCGGGCTGGTACACGCAAATCTTGTCGTCTTAGTAGAGGGACTCGCAAACGTTTACTCCTTGTTTTGACCAAAATTATTAGGAGCATTTGTAATCCATCATGATAAGAGAATGACAGCAGACACTGATGTTATCATAATAGGTGCTGGACCAGCTGGCCTCACAGCAGCCCGTAGGCTATCTGAACTAGACATCCCGTACACGCTTATTTCAAGAGAAGAGAAACCTGGTGCGACAAAAGCCTGTGGAGGTTACATCCCATCTAGAGCTCTCGAAGAATTCTCACTAAACGAAATGCAAGGAGCACATGAGGTCAGATCAATAAGGATGAAATTCCCAGGTCTTGAGATGAAGAGGGTTGACTTCGATGAACCTGTAGGAGTAAACGTCTCTCGCGAGGACCTAGGCACTACACTTCTCAACAGAATAGAAACTGATGTTGGTGAGCTATGGCTTGGAGTAGAAGCAGGCATGATAACATCAAACAATGAAGGGTGTAGAGTAAGGTACGCAAAAGGTCCTGAAACTGGAGCAATTTCAAGTAAGATCATCATTGATGCCAGTGGTGTAAATCCAGTGAGCCTCCGTTTTAGTCCCTCACGGCCAAGACCCCAGAACTCTCAGTTAGGATATGGAGTACAATACCAGATCAGGACAAAAGAACCACTTCAGATTGTGAATGATTTCTACTATGGTAGTGAGTTTTCTCCGAGGGGTTATGCTTGGAACTTTCCACGAGGAAATGAAACTGTCCTGGGTACTGGAGGGATTGTTGAAACAGTAAGGGAGAGCGAGAAGAGGATATATGCATATCTTGACAATCTCGTGGAAAGCACAGATCCCACTACAAAGGAGTTGACTGATGCAGGCTATGAGATTGTGAAACGCGAAGCTGCTTTGATGCCACTCGCAGGAATAGTGAGTCCCTCATTTGGAAAACGAATACTACTGGCTGGAGATGCTGCTTGCCATTGCTCACCTATTACTGGCGAAGGGATTCATTACTCGATGATTGGAGGGCAAAAGGCTGCTGAAACAGCTGCTTTTTGTATTATAAGAAATGAATTCACAGCTAGTACACTATCAAGATACGAGAATTCATGGACCAAACGATTTGGTTCGGATTTAAAGTGGGGTCTCTGGCTACAGAGAAGATTTCTGGAAACAGGCTCAGGTTCAATGGGCTCCACATTTCTGGGTTCAGAAAAATCCACACGGGTAATAGCTGAGATGTTGGCTGGGGTCAGATCGGTCAGAAGTGCCATTTTGGCAGCAGCACCAAGATATCTGTTGGCTAAAATGAAACGAGCTTGATTGATAGAAATCTAATAGTTCAAGGGGTAGGTGCCTTTTTTCGTAGCGTAATCGTACAATTCTAGAATCTTCTGGGGAGTACACTCTGATTGAATGTTGTGCGCAGGTGCTAGGATGTAGCCACCGTCATGTGCAAGTGCGTTAATTCGAGTGTCGACCTCTACACGCACATCCTCTATTGAGCCCTGGGCGGACATAACATGTTGTATGTCTATACCTCCATGAAATGTGATCTTGTCCCCATATTTCTCCTTAAGCTCAAATGAGTCCATTCCCTTCGCTAGTGGCTGGATTGGATTCAGGATGTCCACCCCAACATCTATCAGGTCCTGTATTAGGGGCTCAACTGCTCCGCAAGTGTGATGGAGGACCTTTACGTGTGGTGCTCTTCGATGTATGTCATCATAGAGCTTCTTGTGTCGCTCCTTTATCATGCTCCTGTATATCTTTGGACTCATGACAAGTCCATCCTGATGGCCTAGGTCATCACCAAATTGAAAGACATCCAGAAAGT
Source organism: Candidatus Thorarchaeota archaeon (assembly GCA_048882305.1). Taxonomy (GTDB): domain Archaea; phylum Asgardarchaeota; class Thorarchaeia; order Thorarchaeales; family Thorarchaeaceae; genus SMTZ1-45. Next base: position 1,029 of record JBHLRT010000256.1, on the reverse strand, counting down.
CACCAACCTCATCCAGAAAGACTTGGTTCATTTCTATAGCGAGTTTCATGCTCTTTTCCATCATCGCTTCAGCGAGGTCAGGTCGTCGGAGAAGGTCAACAAGGAACTTATCGAATCCCCGCATGAAGTGTGCAGGCATCTCAACAATTCCCCACGGACCACTTCCATAACCCACAACTGCATAGTCAGTATCCTCATGGAGGTGTTTTGCCAGCTTTCGGACTCCATCCATCCTTGATGGATCATTCGGGTCAGGCCACTCAAACTCTTCCACTTGTTCCACTTCTGTAAACTCCGCCCATGGGTAGTACGTGGTCTCGGTATACACTCCAATCTCTTTCGTGCCAAACTTGAACTCATCTTCGATTGATCCATCAGGGAGTGTTCTGGGTTTAAAATCCGCAGAGGCTTTCATGTGGACATGTCTGAAATCCACATTCAACAATTTCAGTAACTCTTCTGATGTTTTCCATGTAGAAAAAAGTCCCCACCTATGTATTTCAGGAGCGACGATTCCAAGATAGTCTCTAAGGTTAATATACGCGTCTTCAGTAGTCCAATAATCCAGCGGAACCCGGTCAGGTTCCTCATGATTCACGGTTTTATGAAATCTCTCTCTTGGTTTCAATGAACATCATCCAGTATCTAATGATACATGATCTTTGCTTAAATTGGGTTCGGACAGTGATTCCTTGAATGGTTATATCAGATACCTTATATTGCGAATTTGTTAGGAAATTATAGCAGATATTGCGAAATATGCAATTCTGATGTGTGATGTTGCGACTTCTACGGAAGTATTAATCATTGAAGGTGAATATGTTGGCGAGAATCCACATGTACAAGAATGGAACTCCGTCCTCCTCTTCCTTACGTACACCTATCTCACATGTGGACTGCAGATATGCAATGGATAGATATGGATTCGATATCAACGCGCAACCGTGGAGTGAGCTCTCCGAGCAAAGGGGACCATGTTTGGAGAGCTCCTTGTTACCACCTCAGAATGGTGAAACTATAACGAGACTG
>JBHLRT010000255.1:616-4207 GCA_048882305.1 Candidatus Thorarchaeota archaeon | reverse complement strand
CAGGCTTGTCTTATTTTCTTCAATCACAAACTTTGCGTCGAAATGAGGTGAACACCAAAGTGCCCGTCAAAGTCTTCCTTGCTGCGACTGTTAAGCCCGGCAAGGCAAAGGAGGTTCAAAAGAATCTTAGGGCTTTTGATGAGGTAGTCTTGGCTTGTTCTGTAGCAGATGGAATATACGACATTGTAGCTATGGTTGAAGTCACCTCACTAGACGATTATAGAGCATTTTCAATTGACAAAGTAAGTTCAGTCCACAATATCATTGACTATACATCCTTCATCATCATGGATCAATAGTTTCTACAATCTTGGCATATCATTCAAGATAATCAGTAATCCCTCTACTGGGTGAAAATACCACTAACTACTGCCCAACCAAATCAAAATGCTTCTGATGTTTTCTCCAACTATAGACTACAAACACAAAAAGACCTACGAGTGAGAGAACACCTCCAAGATAAAGAGCAAATGGGTCCAAAGTAGGAACAAGTACAAGACATGTTATCACTCCCACTATAGGTGCCAAAGGGAAGAATTTAGTCTTAAAGGTTCCAGGCACACTCAAGCCCTTTCTTCTGAGTACTATTACTGAATAATTGACAATAGACAATCCCACTAAATAGCCAAAGTCGGAGAGATGTGCAACCAAGTCTACATTTCCCAAAGACGCAAAGAGACTCACAAGAATGAGTGTGAGAATCAATGCTGGAATTGGTGTTTTTCTCTTCTCACTGACCCTCTCGAAGACTTTGGGAAAATATCGGTCACGACTCATGGAATATGCTATTCGAGCGGTCGCAAGAAACGTCGCATTTAGCGCGGCATAATTTGATGCTGCCATTCCCGCCAGTGCAAAATAAAATGCTCCTGGTCCTAGCATGAGTTCAAAGATATTGGATATTGGTGTGTGTGAGTCTGCAATCTGGGTGTAAGGCGCAACGCCCACAAGAACAAGTGCGGTGATCACGTATATTGACGTGGCAATTAGTAAAGTCAGGATAATAGCTCTAGGGATGTTCCTTGCTGGATCTTTGATTTCCTCTGAAGCTGTGGTGATTAGTTCAAATCCAACAAATGAAATGTAGATGAATGAGACCACTGACATGAATTGAAAGAGACCAAAATCTGGATGTATAATCGAGATATTTTCTGGTTTGATGAAAAACAATCCTATTGCAATGAACGAAAAGAGTACAACTGACTGAAGGACATTAAGGACTACAAGGACGTTGGTGACTCCTTTAATGCTGATGTAGTTTGCTATGAATGCTACCAGAATAATGACAATTGCGATTATAGCTATAATCTGTATGGACGCATCTGGTATGAAGATGGCTAAAGTATGAGCTACTGCAAGGGCGTAAAGACCACATGCGACAATATTTCCAATGAATAGAAACCAACCAGTTAGAAACGCTGGGAATCCTCCAATTGTTTTCTGTGCGAATGTATATCCCCCGCCCTGTTTTGGAATTGCGCTTGCAAGCTCTGCATAGTTAACAGCAGTGAATATTGTCAAAAGCCCTGTTACAAGATATGCCAAGACCAATGCTGGTCCAATCAGGCCCGCCGCAGTTCCTGAGATGACATAGATGCCACCTCCCAACATCGCACCTAGCCCGATATTCGTAGCACCAATCAGACCTAACCGCCGACTAAACTTACTACTGACTTGTTTGTCACCGTTGGTCTCTGTCAATAAAGGCACCGTCGTTGTTTATCGTTCATAACTCCCTGGGGATTTCTGATTCGTTTTGGCCCGCTCTAGAATTGACTTTTGAAGCTTTTCATAATACATCCCATGATTATATTGGGAACCTACACACCCTGAAGTTTAAATGGGGGAGCACTCCGCCAAATCGGCGGCGGATTTGCCAATAATCCGAAGACAGAGTGATTACAATGATATGGAAAGTCAACGATAACTGTACTGCTTGTGGTACCTGTGCTGACGTTTGCCCTGTTGATCCTACCTTGTACGTGATCAAGGACAAGGCTGAATATCAGATAGATCGTGCAGACGAGTGCACTGAGTGCTATGCGTGCGTAGATAGTTGCCCCGAAGGCGCCATCGAGGAGTAGAACTCAAGCGATAACGACCTAAACTTGCAATGTGAGTGAGGGCTGGTCCAACAGTAATGAGTATTTCTCGTTTCTTTGTACATGACCCCGAAGTTTAAATGCTGAAATGAGCCGCACCACAAATGCAGGACTCTATTAGAGTCTTAAGAAGAAGTGATTCAGAATGATCTGGAAGATAACTGATGCTTGTACTGGCGAAGGAACTTGTGCTGATGTCTGTCCCGTTGATCCAACACTTTTTGTGATTGAAAACGACAAAGCCATCTATCAAGTTGATCGTGAAAGCGAGTGCACTGAGTGCTATGCCTGTGTTGATAGTTGCCCCGAAGGCGCTATTGAGGAATAGTACTTAGAAACATTGCCCCTATCTTGCGAATGTAGGTGAGGGGTGGTCCGACAGGAGCGTCTTTCATGAGGCGTTCCTGTCAGCGACATTCTTTCTTATCTTTTCACCATATACGGTTGGCCAAGAATTGAGTCGAAGACTTCCTTGAGTGAGTCGTCGTTTATTTTGATCCTAACATGTGCAAAAGAATCCGATTTCGGATCGAACGTTCCCAAAACCCGCTCGATTTGTGAATCATCATCAAGCATTAGGATGGTCCTCGCTTCATCGATTTCTTCGTGCATATTGAATTTCTCCTGAATTTTATTCATGCATGCACGGTAAATCTCAGGGCTCACTTTGTAGAACAACTTCATGAGTTTGGCTCCGTTGAATTCTATTTTTTGATATTACAGAGGAAGGTATAAGTGATTCAGTCGGATTGAATTGAGACTAGACAAGTCGGGAGGACTTAGACTTGAGAAATAACCACCACAGAATATTGAGTCTATTTATGGTCACAATTCTCCTGTCTGGATTTATACCACTCTTGGTGTCTCCAGACTCTTTCAAAGTTGAGCCGCAGAGAGCGTATACGCCTTCTGCCTTCACATGGCAGACCTTTGATAGGAACATGAATGTGACTACATTTGTATCCCCTGATGGAAGCCATGATGAACTCTGGCATTTCCTAAATAATGCACAAGAGAGTATCTATGTTGAGATATTTGGGATAAATAACCCGTATATTCTTGACCTGATACATGAATTGCATGACACAAAACCCACTCTTGAGATGAAGTTCTTACTTGGATGGAACAGCATTGGTTACTATAGTCCGAATGACTATGTTGCCAATAATCTCACACTACTAGGATATCCTGTAAAGTGGACTAACGATGCAGAGTTCAGTTATGCTCATCAGAAATTCATTATCATTGACAATAAAACCACAATCGTTCATTCTGGAAACTGGGCTAAAACAAGCTTCCCTGAAGATGGCATGAAAGCCAATCGAGAATGGAGTATCGCAATGACTGATACTGTGGTCACAGACTACTTCAGGAGTGTGTTAGACTACGATTGGAGTAACGGAATTGACTATGATGCAGGTGCTCACGGTACTGGTTCACCTCTAAGTTACTCTGAGACCAGCAGCACATATGCAAGACCATTTGCGAC
>JBHLRT010000255.1:0-606 GCA_048882305.1 Candidatus Thorarchaeota archaeon | reverse complement strand
GAATAATGGTACCGTCTACAATGCTGGTACAGATGGTACTGGCGCTCCGCTTACTTTACCAACTACAACAAGTACATATCCCGAGCCATTTGCGACACCTGGAGAATTTAGTGGTCAAATGAAAGTAACACCTATTTTCAGTCCGGACACAAGCCTTGATGGTATTCTCTATTGCATCAATGCCGCTCAGGTGACTCTTGATATCCAGATTCCGTATTTCACAAACTGGAATGAAACCGGGAGTGTTGAAACAATTCTCGATGCCATAATTGCTGCAAAGAACCGTGGTGTCACTGTTCGAGTGATATCTGAGGAGGATTATGACTATGCGGAGGTTGCAGGTTTGTTCCATGCGAATAATATTCCAATAGTCTGGCAAGACACTCGTTGGTTTACAGCGGAACACAACAAGGGAATTATCGTTGATGGTAGGATTGTGCTCATAAGTAGCATAAATTACAGCGACAACAGCATAGAGAACAATCGAGAAGCTGGAGTTATCATAGAGAATCAAGACATTGCTCAATGGTATCAGGAAGTCTTTGATTTTGATTGGAGTCTTGCGGACTTTGACAACATTGGCTTAGTCAACTTGTATTGGGAACC
>JBHLRT010000254.1:3935-4247 GCA_048882305.1 Candidatus Thorarchaeota archaeon | reverse complement strand
AAAATTGCACCACAGGCACAGAGACAAGTAGCAACCATTGTAGAGCCACCAATCTTGAGGACAGTCCCTAAGTTCTTATCTTTCACTTCTCCCTGATATGGTGGCGGTGGGGGTCTCTGTTTCTCTGGCGGCGGGTCGTCAAATGATGCTGGCATTATTTTCCTCCCTCGTATATTCTACCATCTTGAAGCTTTTTCAGCTTTTTCCCAACTATATTTTGCCAGATATCCTCCACCTATTATGCAAGCTATTGCCATAATCCATGTTATTCCCCAAAGAAAGCCCCAGTAATGTTGCCCCCATAAAATTAGG
>JBHLRT010000254.1:0-3925 GCA_048882305.1 Candidatus Thorarchaeota archaeon | reverse complement strand
ACAGTAATGCATCCTGCACATAGAGTAAAATAGAGACCGCACAGGGAAAGTCCCAGTTTTGCAACAGTAGAAGTGTCACTTTCATCTTTCTGGTTGTAGATCGCATAATATGACATAAGATGCCCTCCATAACATGTGTGCAATCTATAAGCTCAACTGACAGATAAAACATATGTCTGGCATTACCATGCAGGAAGTTCCTCGTATCGGTGACAAAATACCCAGTAGTCTTTTTCCACTTCTCTGTAATCTGGTTTCTTCTCTCTGCAGATGTCCATGACAAACTCGCATCTTTCACTAAAGGGACATCCGATTATTGGTTCGGAGAGATCCGGAGGTTTTCCAGGAATTCCTCGTATTCTTAGTCCTTTTTCTCGGATCTTTCTAATGAGTTCCATTGATGGATTACTCATAATGAATGCACGTGTGAATGGATGCCCGGGAGAATTAAGAACTCTCTGAGTATCTCCAAACTCTACAATATGCCCAGCTGTCATTACTCCTACCTTATCGCATGTTTCAGCGATTGTACCTTGATTATTGCTGATTAGAAGTATTGAGAGTTTCAGTTCATCACGAACTATCTTTATTGCTTCAAGAATGCGGTTTTGAAGTCCAACATCTACTGCTGTTGTTGGTTCGTCAGCAATCATCAAGTCTGGAAGTGATATGAGTGCTATTGCAATGAGTACTCGTTGATCTTCACCGACACTGAACTGTCCTGGTTTCATGTCTTTCCTAATGTCCACATCTCCAAGCTCAACGAGATCAAGTGTTTGTAGTACTCTCTTCAAGACTTGCCACTCGGGCAATTCATCGTCTTCGTCATGAGCCCAAAGGACTTCTGCAGTCTGCTCTTCTATATTGGTATACGGATTAAGCGATTTGGTTGTTCCTTGTGGAACATATGTTATCCTATCACCTCGAAGCTTTCTGAACTCTTTTTCTTCAAGTGTCACTAGGTCTTGTCCATTGAACCAAATATGTCCCTCCACACCCGGGAGTTCTTCCCCTAATTCTTCAGAGGTTTGTCCTCTTTTTCTTGCTTCATCTTTCAAAGACCAAAGGCGCTTGTTCTCTTCATTTGCCGCAGTTGAAGCATAATGTCGAGAGATTTGATCAAACATTCCAAGGATAGCTAACGCGACACTAGTTTTACCTGCTCCTGATTCACCAAAGAGACCTACTGTTTCACCCTTTCGAACTGCGAAACTAACATTGTTCACTGCCTTGACAAGACCTTTTTTCGATGTGTAGAATGCCCGTAAATTCTCAACTTTAAGAGTCACATCATCTTCGCTGGCGACCATAACTTACACATCCCTTAACGCTTGAAATACTCTATGGCTAGAGCATTATAACATGGGTCATGGTGATTTGCGATAGAGTAACTGTCTTTCTAACTCATACCACAGCATACCACCAGTAAAAGACACAAAGAGATTTAGAAGATAAAATGGAATATAAAACATTGGGGATGGCCATCCAAGGATTAGAGCGAAATCAGGTATGTGGGGTACAATAACTGCGTCTGGAGAGACTGCCCAATATACAAGAGACATCCACGCTATCTGAAAGAGAAGGATGTGGTATGTTGACCTTCCAATACGTTGAATAAATTTCTGAAACACACCAGTTGCAGTTTTTGGAACCATATAAAGAACGATAATGACAAGGAATGTGGCATAACCGTAAAAGAACAGAGTATAGTCACCCCGAATGAACTCTTGAGCGATACTCATCATTTGTCCAAGTAAGCTTGAATGAGAAGATAGAATGCCAGTTGCGTAATCAAACATGAAGAAAACGCTGATGGCTAGGTATGGATAGACAAACCAATTTCTTTTGGACTCAATGTTGTATCCCCCTGAGAGCCACAATCCAATCCCAATTGCTGGTAGAAAGAATAAGACATTGACTCGAATCGCAGTTATCACGAACCAATCGTATGCCGTGGTAGCTGCTGGATAGAGAAACCATAGAATGTATTGAAATATGAGCTCACTAAGAAAACATACTACTATAGTAAATATTGGTGACTTTTCGAACAGCCAATATATGAAAGGAAAGACCAGTATGGATCCAAATAGAAGTGGTATGAACCAATTGCCTGGACCCCAGAATGGTAAATACCCTAACCATAGGTATCCACTTGTGTCAATATATCCAAGAGCCAAGCCAATGTACAGTGAAACGAACCAAAGAACAATGAATGGAAGTACATATCGTTTCAATTTTCGTTTGAAGTAATCAACAGAATATAGTTCTCTAAGGCTCTTTGCATTTCGATATCTAAACGAGATTCCCGTGTTGAATCCCATAACTATTAGGAAGAATGGGATTGAAAGGCGTTCCCAGAACACACTTCCCAGCAGACCTTTGATTTCCCATGTCAAACTATGATCCATGACAACAAATGCGATTGCAATTGCCTTCAGCACATCGAGTTGAAAGAAATACTGTCTTTTTTCTGAAACCTGGTTCTGGATGATTTCACCAAACTCGTTTTCTCCCTCTAGCATTGCAGCTCACAGAATAGTATACAGTTTCCCACAAATACCATCCTACTCGCGCACATATCAATGTGAAACTTGATATGATAAACATCTGGAGTTACTTCCATGCCTGATGGATGCACAGCTGGAGCCAAAATCATTGGAGACCGATATTACCTTCTAAAGAATCGAGACCTTATTTGGGGTGGTTTTAGAGATTCGATTGTATTTGACGAAAATGTATTCTTTGTTACTGGAGTTGATGTTGGAGATGGAGCGCCGTGTGGTGCATCATTTGGATTCAATAGGTTCGGTCTTTCAGGATGTAACACGACAGTACTTGTGACGCCTCACAAAGCTTACGACACTCTCCTAGAGAGGATTCTTCGAGAAACTAGAACGATTGAGGATGCTTTCGAACTTGTTCATTCTGAGCTTGAGAATGGAAACAGATACCAATGGTGTAATTTTGTACTAGCATCTCCAAACGAAGTAGGAGTTATTGAAATTGGAGATGGCGTAGCAGTTCTTGAAACTGATTCGAATATCATTACTAGAACAAATCATCACTTAATTTTGCCCACAGCCGATATACTTCGACGAGCATCTCTGGCTGAACGTGAAGCCGGTGGCCCTCTCTCCACTAGTCAGAGGAGACGGCAAGAGGCTGCAAAGTTGCTGGCTGAAGCAACATCTTTCATGGATATGACTCAACTATTGAGCACCCATAGAGAAGGTCGTGGATTTGATTCTATTTGCAGGCATCACACATCATCTCCTCGTTCTGAACCATACTTGGGAGAAACCGTGTACAGCTATATTGCTGAAGTGTCAGCATTGAGATCCGATGAGCTTGAATTCAGAATTAAAGTGGCTGCAGGAAATCCTTGTTCCAGTACTTATGATGAATTCGTAGTGGACTTTGATTCCCCTGAAAACAAATACAACTTACTGACTAACTTCCCATAGACACATAGGCTTAATCGAGTGATATTTCAGGGATTGCGATATCCACTCTTCCTACATGAGGCGATTGAATGGAGCATGATAAATTCAAAGAAATTCTCAGCGGGTTTTCAGTAACTACTATCACACCATTTAGTGATGATTTGACTCAGATTGATACGGATGGACTCGCAAGTAATATTCGATTTTTGACAAAACAGAAAGTTCCTTTGATTATTCCAAATGGCAATACGGGTGAGTTCTATTCGCTCTCTGAAGAAGAATGGTTTAATGTTCTTCAAGCAGCAAAAGAAGCTGTTGGTGAAAATTCTATACTAATGACTGGTATTGGCCATTCAATCAAAACTGCATTATCCCAGGTCGAAAAGGCAAGAAATCTCGATGTTCCTGCCGCCATGGTTATGTATCCCCAGCATGTCTTCAGTTCAGAAGAAGGTCTGTTGAGATACTACAGGACTATCTTG
>JBHLRT010000253.1:0-4257 GCA_048882305.1 Candidatus Thorarchaeota archaeon | reverse complement strand
TTCTCAAGTATTTCAGGACTTACGGGATTGAAAGAGACCCTGAACATATCCTCGATGTGTTTCTTGATGCTTACATTCCTAGCAACCTTCGAAACTACCGAGAGTTGAGGAATGAGGGACTGGAACTCCTGTAGATGTCATCTATGGGAGTTTCTAATCTCCACTAGCAAAATGAATTATGAAGAAAAGGTGATGGGCCTCAACTTGCGGCTGAGGCTCCATATATGACATCGTTTTTGGACGGGTAACGGGCACGACTACCTCATTATACCACAGATGTGGTTTATTGGATTCGCTTTAGGAAACCTTTCTGAGGACCACTCTGGATACTCCAGGGATCTTCTTCAGGCTGTCCTCAAGTTCATTGAGCGTGACAACCAGCTGATCCGGAATGAAGTAACACTCGTAGTAGCAGCGCTCACCACGTAGACAAACTCCAGTTGTGAAGATGATGTCGCTCAGTTTTGCATCGTTGAATGCAAAGTTCAACTGCTTGAGGAAGTTTCGTGAGAGATCAGAGATCTCAATCCTCAACAGGTAGATGTCCTCATTAGCGACTGGGAAGATCTTCACGACGCGGTCTTTGTGGTGCATGACCACTAACCCTGCCTTCTCCCCGATGTCTGCCACAAACTCAGCCGGGAACACAACGGGTTCACCGGGCGTTAGATGAAGAATAATCGCGCTTGTCGCCCCTTCTTTGTCTATAACCATTCGGCTTTTACACGTCCTTTCAGGGTCTGTACTTCAATTACGTTCTGTCTGTCTATATATAACTTATCCGTGTCAGATACAACTTGAAGTCATGCATATAGAATAGACAGTTTTCAAGTAAATTTGATGGTTCGTATGAGAAAATAGGTTTGTATTACTTCATACACGCTGGTTCCTGAGTAGGAATCTATAATTGGGGGTCATGTTCTCGCAATTAGCGAGGAGAGAGAGAAGACATGCATCCGCGTCTATTACAATTTGTAGGATTTATTCTGGTAATTGTGTCATTCGCAATGACCTATTTAGTATACCAATATACAATGACTTCTGGGAGTCCAGATGTAATGATTGCAATAATGTCAGGAATGATTGCTTGGGCTATTATGGCTCTCCCAGAACTGGCGATTGGACTGTGGCTATTGGCAAAGGGAACTCGTGAGGCTCGTATTGGTGACGTTTCTGGAGACCTCATACCACTTGTCCAGAAAGAAGGTCGAATCAGTGTAGAGGATGCTGCAAGAGAACTAAATGTTGAACCACAAGTTGTTGCTGATGCTGCTGAGAAACTAGCAAAACGACAATTGCCGCTAGTCTATTTGGATCAACGAGCTCACGAGATTGTTAGTCCAAAGGCTGTATCATTGAAAGAAAGTCTATTACACCTTCTCTATGCACAGAGAAGGATGACCTTTGATCAGATCAGCAAGGTCACCGAGTCTACTGATGAGCAAATTGTTGATGCTCTGAAGGAGTTATCAAAGCAGGGGAAGTTTCGAGGAGTGATTGACGAGAACTCACGAGTGGTCTATACTCAGGAGGCCGTTTCTCAGCTGCCAAAAGCAGTAACTGTCTGTCCCAACTGTGATGGTAAACTTGAAGCACCAGTCCTCCCCGGCGAGGAGGAAACATGTCCATATTGCGGTCACGTAATTGTCAATAGAGTATGAATTAATCTCACACGTTCGTATGTGCAACCGCTTGTTGTGATGTTTATGTCACATGGCATATTTTAATAGAAACTTGGAAGCAGGCCGCTGTAGATGATAATTATGAGTTCGCAAAAAACAGCAAATCCTGCTCCTCTGGGCCTTATGGGCTTTGGAATGACAACAGTATTACTCAATCTTCTAAATGCTCAGATTGTTCCAACGGAAGCTCTTGGGATGGTACTAGCTATGGGCTTTTTCTATGGTGGAGTTGGCCAAGTCATTGCAGGTATCTGGGAGTTAAAGAATGGGAACACATTCGGAGCTACCGCATTCAGCTCCTATGGTCTATTCTGGCTGACTTTTGTCTTCATAAACTTCTTCCCGGTTATGGGACTTGTTGCACCAATCGCTGACCCAGCTTTGGCATCATTGGTACTTGTTCCATATCTCTTCTTGTGGGGTCTCTTCACCTTCTGGATGTTTCTAAGTACATTAAAACTCAACAGAGCATTACAAGTCGTGTTTCTCACACTTACAATCCTGTTTTGGCTATTAGCTATTGGTCATGCGGGTTTTGCCTTTGTGAATGTAATTGCTGGCTACGAAGGCATACTCTGTGGTTTCAGCGCAATCTATCTTGCAATGGCTGAAGTGATGAATGAAGTCTATGGCAGAGATGTTTTGCCAATTGGTCGTATTTCTAACTAAATTGTATTAGCCAATCTAGATGGCCGCTCATGCGGCCACTGGATTATATTTAACACACCCACAAAATCCGTAATCATACAGCACATGCATAGGCTAGATTTCCACTATGGTTCACTACCTGCGCATACCTACGACCAGAATTCAATTCAGAAATAAATTGGTTTATCCCCTCATTAACATCCTGATAGGTCATCTCTTTCCCTCGTGTCCGCAAAGCAACCGGAGCATAGCTCTCCTTCAGGATCGCAGCATAGTCTCTTCTCAATCCCATTTTGTCACCAAAAATCTCTACACCTTGGACTTTACCATCAACGCTTACAATCATACCGATCTCATCGTCTGACCACTTGAAACGACTCACATATCTCTCAAACTCATAACCATGATGCACATAGAGCTCTCCAAGCGCATTCGTACCAGATCTAACCCCCCATGCTGAGAGTATCTGTTGCACCATACTCCAAACATATTGTTGATTTTGTCCCTCAAGGATAGCTTTTCTCATTGTGATTGGTGTGTTCGTATGCAACCACTCTCCTTGAGAGTGCCGCCATCTTCCAGCCTCAATACAAAATACGTTCAGATTTCTATGACCTTCCATCACTGTGCTCTCAGCTACTATACGGTCCTGTTTTCCCCCACCTAGCACCCCTTCACCACATCTGATCAGAGTTGGTTCCTCTGCAAAGAACCGTAGGCTAGGTACATTACCAGTTTCCTCGACCTTCATATTTCCCATTTCAAGAGCGATTTGAGTTGAAACAATTCCATTATAGAGCTCCGCACTTGCATCTTCCAATCCTGTTACCGCTAGGTTGCCTTGAATCTGCGGCGCAGTCATTTCAGTACTTTCGATGAGCTTCAATATTTGTCCTGCATGCCCACTACTCATATGCCACCCTCAATACCTGATATGGTTCTGGGTCTATAAAAACCACACAGAAACTACTCAAATCGCCTTCGATGAACTCTCCATCTGTCTACAACAGTTTCTCCTTTTACAATCTGATAGTAATCGAATAGATTTGCAGTGAGACATGAATGGTTTGGAATTATTCTAACCCTATCTCCATGTTTGTAACCCAACTTGGCTCCGTTAACAGGGATGAGCTTTCCATGCTCCTGTGACAGAGAATTCAGGATGACATCTCTATTTAGTTGACTTTTCAAATAATCTTCAAACAGCTTACCATATCCCACGTTGGTTTCAATATGAGTTGGACCTGTGTCTTTGGAAAGCGCTGTAGCTCCGGCATCAATAACAACTCTGTCTGGATTTACACTGATGACACTGGCGAGAACTGTGAAAGCACACTCTGATATGTTGCATGATCCGAGTGCAACCTGTGTATAGTCAAAGAATGCATAGTTACCCGGCCGAATTTCCGTGATTCCTTCTTGAAATGTATCTGCAAGCCTTGCTGTAGGTGTAGAACCTATGCTGACTACTTCTGGTTTCAGATTTGCATTCTCATTCTTCAGCGTATTTGCAAAGCGAACCATCACTTCTTGCTCTTGGATGGCTACCATCTTAATCTCTGAAACAGTTGTTGCGTTGTAGGAATGACCTGCATGAGTCAAAATTCCTTTGAAGTTTAAATTTGAGTCTTCATAGATCTTCTTGACTAAAGCGATAGCGGCTGGCGTATTCGGATCAATGACCAGGGATAATATAAACCCGCCCTCCGGTGTAATATTTTCTGAAACACTGGACAAAGTGTTTATCGGAGGGATCGGTACTTCTGTTGGAAAAGGTATCGGTGGAGTTGTTAATAATAACCCAATAGCTGAAAATCTAACATTAACTTCTAGTCCCAGCTCAATTGATGATTTAGAGGCTTCCTACGATTATAGTGATAGTGATGGACACATTGAATCTGATACCCAAATTCAATGGTATAAGAAT
>JBHLRT010000252.1:0-4263 GCA_048882305.1 Candidatus Thorarchaeota archaeon | reverse complement strand
AATCAGTTTTGCGCCTTTATCGATTGCTTCCTGAATCACTCTCTCGCTGTGTATACTTGACTCGAACTTATTGGTTCCCCAAATTACGATACACTTTGAGTTTGACCAATCTTGAAGTTCATGTGGCGGAAAAGGTCCTACGTTGAATCGAGCTCCCTCATAAGCTCCTTCGAAGCAAATCTCAACAATTCCTGGAATCATTCTGCAACCAAAAGCATTAGAGAACCTCGCTGCATATCGTGGAGCCATGCCATCATTTCCTGAACCTGAGTAAACTCCAACGCTATGTTCTCCAAATGATTGCTTAGCTTCTTTCATTCGAGCCGCAATCTCATCAAATGCTTCTTCCCACGTGATTCGGCGGAAACTTCCATCTTGCTGTTTTTTCTGCGGATAGAGGAGCCTGTCGTCATAGTACATCCTCAAGACATGAGCGTATCCCTTTGGACAACATCTACCTAGTGTATAGGGGTGGTTAGGATCGCCTTCGAGTCGGACTATCTTGTCATCTTCAATATGGACTACATAGGCACAGATGTCAGGGCAGTTCAGTGCGCAGGCTGAACGGTATTTTTCGATGACCATTGTTCGAACTGTCAAAGTTCAGAGAGATTAACATTTCTGCGTCTAGAAACCTTCTACATACTCTCTGTAGAAATGACCCTCTTTCATGCTAGTAATGATTGCAGATTACAATTCTGTATTGAAGTAATCAACGAGATGCTTGAACATTCTTATCCGTTGGACTGTGTCAAATGAACCATGACCTTCATCAGAAAGTACAACATATTCGAAGTCCTCACCTTCCTTCTTACCTAACTCCAATAACCGATCTCTGAACATCTCTGCTTGTTCAAGCGGACATCTCGGATCGTTTTCTCCATGGATGATTTGCAGATTCGTTGTCATATTTTCAACGAAATTGATTGCACTACGGTCTTCCCATAAGTCCAATGTTTCCTTTGAATCCGGCTTACCCATCTGTTCCTCAAGATAGTATGAAAGAGCAGGGAATGTTTCAAGGCATTTATCATAGAGATGTTTTAGGGATGTGATTCCCATATACGCAGAGGCTGCTTTCCAGATATCTGGCTTCTTTGTTACAGCCATGAAGGTCATATAACCACCATAACTCCCGCCAGTTATCCCTATTCGAGTAGAATCTACATATCCAAGTTGTTTAAGATATTTTACACCTGCCTCAATGTCATCCAAGTCTTTTCCTCCCCAGTCGTTTAGACAGGCATCTCTAAACTCTACGCCATATCCGGTTGATCCTCTAACATTGGGTAGCAAGACAACATACCCTCTATCTACTAAGACTTGAGAATATACATCAAACAATCTTGGATAATGTGATGTAGGACCTCCATGAGGCATTATAATTGCTGGTAACTTTTTGTTAGGATGTAATTCCTTTGGTCTGTAGAGAATAGCATGTATTGTCATACCATTGGATTTGTAGCTAATATATTCATCCGGATGAAAGTCATCAGGCGTGTAAGGTCCATACTCCGCAGGAATAATCTCTTTGTATGTATGGTTGGATATGTCATAAAGTAAGTAACGCATCCGATGAATTGAGTCCTGGTGGCCGATTAGAAGGTGAGATCCGTCGACTGTGAAATGTCTACCTCCTGCAGAGCCCGGTGGAATCTTAAGTGGAATCTCCTCTCCTGATTTCGCATCATACAAAATCAACTTCAGTTCTGCATCGGCATCGCGTTGAACAAGTATTTGTTCAGAATTTGGTGTGAATACAATTGGGGTTTCTGGATGGATTCCTTTGCCAAACCATCTTACCTCACCAGATTCTAAGTCATAGATACCTGCGCGTTCAATTCCTGAATGGTCTGACATAATTAGTAGTTTTGAACCATCCTTTGACCAGTCTGCAGCGATGTCCTGTGATCCTTCCTTTGCTGAGTAGATTCTCCTTTTCTCAGAACCATCACTTTTTACAATCCAGACATCTAGATTCCGTAAATTCTCACTATCATTTGCAGTATAAGCAATCCATTCATCATCCGACGATATCCAGAATTCATACCACCAACCGACTGGACGAGTATGATCAGTCAATTGAATGACATCCGTGCCATCCACCTTCATTCTGAATAGCTGGGCAACACCTCCTGAGCGGTCGGAGGAGAAAACAATCCATTTGCCATCATGACTTACTTCGCCCAAATCATCCCGATTTTCAGGGGTGTTTGTTAGTTGAGTGACTTTCCCATCCTGAATTGAGATACTGTAGATATCATTTTTCTCATTACCCTCAATTGGGTCTTTGGTGAATAGTACATACGAGTCATCTGGCGCCCATTTGTGATATCCCCTCGGACTTTTGGGGAAGTTCCCATCAGTGAGCTGAAACGACTTCATAGTGTCCAAATCGAGCATATGCAGTTCTGGAGTTCCCGTCTTGTTCGAGATATAGACGATTTTGTCACTGACTTTGCCAAAGGCTCCCCAAAAACTGGTGGGCAGTGCTAATAGTTCTTCAAGTTCAAGTTTCTTCTTTTTTGATGACATCACAATAACCCCGTAAATCACGACTTTATGCTGATGTTCTATTTAAGGGGCATGTATGCCAGATTATACCATATTAGGTATAGAGAGAAAAGCTAATCATTTAGAGTTTGATGTACCTTAGCTCGGTGGTAGTTTGTCAAAGAGAATTTACACAAGAGCTGGTGACAAGGGAAAGACTGGACTTCTATCTGGTGAACGGATTGACAAGGATAATCCCCGAGTTGAAGCCTATGGATCTGTGGATGAACTAGGTGCGACCTTAGGTGTTGCAAAGGTACATGCATCAGAGAGGATTGCCCTATACATAAACGAAATCCAACAAAAACTCTTCCTCATCAATGCTGAGCTTGCCACAAACATAGATTCCCTAGAGTCAAATGACCCAATTAAGAACTTACAAAGAATCAACGCGGAAGATGTTGAGAACTTAGAACGGATTGCTGACGAACTATCGGAGGAGTTACCTCTTCTTACTAATTTTGTTATACCCGGTGGGACAAAGGCTGCTGCATTCCTTCATGTTAGTCGAACAGTCTGTCGTCGTGCTGAAAGACGAATTGTCTATTATGCAAGTCATAATCCTGTTAATGAACACCTCATCAAATACATAAATCGACTCTCTGACTTGCTATTTGTAATGTCTAGGTATGAGAATATAGAGGTCGGTGATGGCGAGCAGCTCATATCTCGCGAAGGTACAAGTAAGATGACAAAGTAGTAACAATATGCGACCCTCTCAAGTGGCTTTGTGTTTTATGCTGAAATCGAGAGGTATTTCTTGAATAACCTGAAGTTTGGAACTACTAAATGATTCAATATTGGCCCTGATATGGTCACTTAACTGGTCAGTAAGGCCCAAAAACAGCATATTCTGTGACCAGTCTTTAGTAGTTTCGCAATAACATATTGGATTGGTGTAAAAATGACTGATGAGATGAGTATTGAACTACTCGATTATGATGAATCTCTAGCTGAAGGGATAGCCGGGATGTGGAACACGTGGGACGAGTTATGGCCTGGAGGTTTTACTCAAGGTGTACCATATACTGCAGAACGGGTTCACAAGCAGTTTGGAAAATCAGATGCACTTGCCATCTTAATTGCCTTTGATACTGAAAAGAAGAAACCAGTTGGATCTTGCACCCTTTTTGCACACTGGCGTGACACTGAAGCAGCATACGTTGGTACTTTGGGTGTTTCACCTGAAGCACTTGGGAAGAAGGTTGGAAAACGCCTTCTCCTAGAGTCCATCGAACGAGCCTCTCAGAAGGGCTACACACGAGTTGATCTCAACACTTGGGCTGGTAATATGAAAGCTGTTCCGCTCTACAAAAAAATTGGAATGATGTGGAATCCCGAAATCAGCGGGGTCCAGATGGAGGATTATATACCCGGCATTCTACACCATCCCCTCTGCATTCCTTTCTTTGTACCACTTAGCGGCAATAATGATTGGTATGATGTACACGTTAGAGAACCAACTCAAGCTCCTGATGAATTTGAGATTGATGGATTATCTGTCTATCCATACAAGTTTGCTCATGAAAATGATGAGCTTTCGGTTGTTGTGGATCGATACGGTCGCGGAATTTCCTCTATTGACAGGAAGCTTGGTGAATCTAGACTCAAAGTTATGGCCAAAACAAATTCTCATCTTGTTCTTTGTGGGTTACCATATACCTATACACTGGTAATCGTAAATGACACCGCTCATTTGCATCTGCTCGT
>JBHLRT010000251.1:0-4270 GCA_048882305.1 Candidatus Thorarchaeota archaeon | reverse complement strand
CATGATTGTAAAGTAATCCATCCAGCGATCCAAGTCTTTAGCAACTTCTTCTTCAGATTTTCCAAATTCTTTGAAGGTATCAATTGCTGTCTGACGTGACTCTATGAACATTCGTTTCAGTTCATGAAGACCTGCTTCAATCTGTTTCAGGTATTGCCACATCTGGAACTTTGCTCCATAGAGGCTGAATATTATAATGAAAGCTAAGAATCCGATGTTGAATAGTACACCTAATTCGCTTGTTTGACCGACCTGCATGTAAATCAATCTCGAACTCATTCGTTGTTCTTTTAATGACTTCTATCTCTACATTTTTGTATCATAGATGTCAGAATAAGGGAAAATGTGGCAGCTTAGGAGCCTGTCACGCGCTCGCGCAGCGCACATCTCTCCTAACGTCCTAAGACTTGACTTCTGAGTTCGGCCGAGTTCAGGTATAGCTCTTAGGACTATGGCCGCCATCAAGTCGTTCGTCTTCCACGTTTGGTTTTAAGCATTACTCTCTGACAGCTCCTTACGTTTCGATCGAGCCTGAGAGAGAAACGCACTCACATCATCATCCCATGTTCCGTCGTTTCTGAGAAGGCGGTGATAAAGGTCGAATGTATAACTCCGGAAAGAAGTGGGTCTCATACACCGAATAGTCAATCCATTTTCCAGTCCCTGTTCAGGTAGTCTAGATACAATTTCAAGAGCTGACTCTTCAGTCATTCTTGAAAGAAACACCCCCCTATCACCTGTATCATTCAGTAACGCTAGAGAAGTTGGTGTGCAGCTAAGAAATGCATGAGCTAGTGATGTGAGATGTTTTGCATTCCCTTGTACTATAGTCGCAACTGACACGTGTGCATCAAACACACCATAATACAAATTCACAACATTGCGTCTGACGAGGTTAGAAAGACAAGATTGAAACTTCCTCTTGCTCAATCCCCAATAATCAAGATAGTGAGGATTTTCGAAATCTGACAGATAGATACCGTCCGCAATCAGTCCTGCGACTGTTGCATCGTCGAAAGACATCTGATATTGCTCAGTATTCTTCTTACTTCCAAATCGATTATTCAGTTTCTTTAAGGTGCTTTGCTTTGAAATAGACTCCCAAAAACGATGAGTTGGAAAGTTCCAGTTTCCAGTTTCTGCATCATAGAGTTCCAGATTAACAACACGTGTCGACCAGGATATCTTCATTGAACTTGGTAAGAACCTCTTGACGCGTTCTACTGAAGATTGTGGCATTGTCATGACCTGTAAGTGCTGAGAACCCTCACTAATTGGACCAAGCATCGCTATGAATCTCATGTGTCTATGAGGCCATCGATATGCTGCGCCAATGTATAGTAGCTCGGAGAGTCCAACTACTGAGGTGTTGACCTCTCCCTGTATCCTTAATCCGTATGTCAAAGCTGCAAGACGCCTTTTCCAATGCTTTAGAGATCTCTTGGCAAGTGACTTTGTTGATGGTAATCGAAGTACAGGATTTCTTGCTTTGCTTAGTTCTATTGCAGAATCAATTGCTATGTTTAACCAACTTGGAAACAGTTCGAAAACATTGTCCCAAAAGATTCGCCAAGATGTCTTCTGAGATTGTTCCTCCAAAGCCCTTTTTGGATATTGAAGATGCCCTCTTGCGGCTTGAATCATTAACTTCACATATGGTGGCCAAGGTACATTATCCGTTACACATCTCAGATGGCCTCGCATCAGTGCTCCAAACATTCGTAAAGAGTACGTACGAAAATAGTGATCAATTGGATCTTCAGATATTGTAATGCCTTTGGAAATAAAGGCAAGAAAGGCCATCAATTCGTTTCGAACATCATCTGGAAATGATGATGGCACTAGTTGGGTCAATGTTTCCCGAACACTCTTTCCCAGTCTTAAGTCAGGAATTGAAACATCTTCAACCAATTCTTCTAGCTCTGTCCAAGTAAGAGATGGTTCATCAAGAACGCCTAGAATGTTCTCTTTTGCAGCTTTAGCATCCTCATCCCAGAGTGTCTCATCCCAGAGCCTCAATATCTCAAACCTGTCATACAATCTTAGGGCTTCTGTTTCATATGGATAAATTGAGATTATGTCAAAAATCTCCTTGGTACGAGGACTCCCAATCACAAGCAGTGACTTACTACTCCCAATTATTTCATGAACAATGAAAACTGCTTCATCTTCTCCTATTCTAGTTCTCCCATAGAATCCTGAGGTCGATAGGGGAAATACCGTTTCAACAACCTGCCCCGCACGAGGAGCATAAGGACGAAAAACCACAAATGAATGTCTTAATCTAACTCTCTCATCCAAGTTATGTCCATCAGGTCTGATGGAAAACTGAGTATTGGATTCCATGCCACTTGAAAGGACTTCACCAGATTCAAGTTCGATTATGAGTTCTTCTCTACCAATTCGTAGAGTTCCCTTTTCACTGTCCTCTGGAGTAGTCCAAACTAAGACATCTCGGCTTTTTCCAGAGTGCATGTTGTATATCACCAAGGAATTATCCAAAGTTTGTCAAAACACCCTTTAGAATTATCCTCTACAAGAAACGATACTAGATTCTACTAAAAAAAGAAGAGAGGTTCCTCCAAGGAGGACCAATTTCTAAATCTCAATCGATTATATCGATTTGAGATATTGGTTCTAGACTATCACCAAGGTTCTTCTGATCCAGATATGTCAGGTCTCATCGTCTTTTCACTGACTTAGAGTAAGAGGTAGAGATTATATTTCGACAAAAAGAAGCAAACTGTCGAATTACATGCACTCATTTGCAAATAATTCACAATATCGAGATGTGTGCTAGGAGAAATTTGGTGTTCTTTATTTAGGATATAAAGCACAGAATTTGAAAAGACAATTCCATGTCTTATGATCACTTTTCAGAAACAGAAGTGATTTTTCTTACATCTTGCGTATCAACCCCGGCTGATACCTCCGTTTCTGATACGCTTTCTCCATAGGTGTCAATTCCAAAACGCCTACAGACATCAACCAGTGTTGATACAGCAGTCTTTGTCCAACCGGACACATCCAGCTCTCCGGGACACGCTACATCTCGAACCATAATACTAAACGGTTTGACATGTTCCGCAGTCAGAATCTTTGCAACCATACAGAGCACATGTTTTCTCTCGTCATTCAGAGACTGAGCATATACCAAAATCAGTCGGTCCACAGCATCATGAGTGCCAACTGCCACTAACAAATCGAGACCCATGAGCCAGTCCTCGTAGTCCTCCGATTTCAAAAGTTTCTCGCAATGGTCCATGAGTAACGCATCTTGTCTACGGGCAAGTTCCAATAATGCTGGTTTTCTGAGAATGAAATGGACTGCTTCATCCTCAACAAGATTCCACAGCCGCGCACTATCGACATCGACATAAATAGGGGTATGGTTTTCGATGTGGGATGGCGTCGACAGTAAGCGCAGCCGTGGCTGGGTCATGTAGTCGGGTATCTACTGGGGTTATTAAGGTCGTATAAGAGAGAGACCAATTGGATAGCTTTTTATGAGAACAATTCGGACTCACGAGCAGAGGTAAACAAGATGCCTGGTTCACACGGTTCACTCACAAAGGCTGGAAAGGTCCGTGAATCCACGCCCAAGGTACATGGTCGTGAGAGACATACACCTATTCCTAGAGTCCGAAATAAGAGGAACTACGTCAAAAGATTCGTAAAAGGTCAAACAATCGGAGTTCGAAAGTAATCCGATTCATCTGAGCGCAGGTCTAATAGGGCCTGTGATCAGGTTCCAAATTTCTTCTTCAAACCCATGGCATTTCGATGATATCTCCCGAATTCTGATATTTCTGTGAGTCTATCACCTGTGTATACTGGTCCATCTACACAGACCAACGAGCCGGTTGGATCAAGAGCACATGTCCCACATATACCACAGCCGCACTTCATGAACCGTTCTAGTGATGCTTGGAACAGAATCTTCCTATCTTTGACCATCTCGTAGAGACCATGCATCATAAGTTCAGGTCCACAAGTATAGACAGAATCGAAGTTAATCTTGTCCAAGATTTCTCTCACAGCTTCAGTTGCTAACCCCTTGAATCCTTCAGAACCATCATCAGTTGAAACTAGGACCTTCAAATTGCTATTCTTGTTTCTTGAAAATTCCTCAAAGAAAAGGAGCTCATGTTTGGTCTTTGCTCCAATCAAGACTGTGACCTCTGTGCCTTTTTTGAGAAGCGTATTGATTAGGGGTCTCAGTGGCGCCATTCCTACTCCTCCACCTACAACCAGAGCTTTCTGTGAATCA